>CAZBDM010000271.1:4985-6318 GCA_964490675.1 uncultured Oligoflexales bacterium | reverse complement strand
GATAAAGAAAGTAATGGTATTATCTCTACCCGGTTGTCTCGCCATCGTGATCATTCGGTTGACCCAAGACAGTACGGCCTGTCGAGAGGATATCCCGAAGTTTCCTTCGCCAGTCAATCTTGATAACGCTTCTAACTTTGCCCTTTCAGCTCCACTCATACCTCTTCTTCCATCGAGAGCATCCATCCGCGTTAGAGGATCCTTATAAAGTGTATCCTGGACAAAGCTGCCATCAGCCATTTTTGCTCTTCCGGCGACATTAGGGTCGGTACTCATTCTTGTGAATGCAATCAACCGGGTAATGAACTCAAATCCCCAAGGGGTGAGGTGAACCTGATCAGGTCCGGTTCCGAAGAGAATTTCATAACGACCATGTGGCGTTTCAACGGGCTGCCCAAGATTAACGCGCGGAAAGAGTTGGTTTGGATGAGGTTTGAAGATCGATTGATCTTCACCTTTTAATGATCTCGCATAAAGATCACCACGCTTAATAACAGCAATCGTTGGACCGATATTCTGAGGAACGGTCGACCAAATCCAACGTTCAGGAGCAAGTCTGTCACCAGTTGCAGCGGAGCCTTGCGCCGCGAAATTTCTCTTATTCTCGTCATTTCCGGCGATTGCAATGACTGCGTCAATTTCGTAAAGAGGAGAAGAATCGTGAGAAATCACTCCATCCTGTAAGAGTGTCAGTGTCTTATCCAAAAAGCCTGGTACACCTCTGTAATATTCGTCGAGTAACAAGAAACCACCATGTGCGTAAGCAAGTTTACCAAGAGTATAGGCAAATGGGTTGCCCCGCTCGTCTCTTACGATAGTCATGAGTGGATTACCTTTCACAAATAATTCACCGGCATTCCAGTCGTGACCTTGGGCATCGATATAAACAAGGTTTTTGTCGTCTCCTAAGACGACACGCGTGACTTCAACGTGTCTTTCGAGAACCCTTAGCATGTCTTTGTAGGTATCTACTTTATGGTGGGCGTAAAGAGCGTCGAGGACAGCTCTTGTGCGAGGGAAGATAAAGTATTTCGGCATCGGGTCCATACCCATTTCTTGATGAAATGCTTCACCGAACCGTTCTAAGAGGTGAGCTTGCACTGGTTCGGGTAAAATTGTGAAGACTGATTCTGGAACTTCAGGAACGTATGTATCTGAAGGGCGCATGAACAGGGCCTGAACGTCGTCAATCTCCTCAAGGCCGGGGTCCCCGACACCGCAACCATGCACGGTTTTCCCCGTACGGTCACGCAGGTCGGGGCCCTACCGTCAACCGCCGTTTCCCAACCACTTGGACACCTCCACCCAGACCCAACGCGTCGGTAGCCATGAT
>CAZBDM010000271.1:0-4975 GCA_964490675.1 uncultured Oligoflexales bacterium | reverse complement strand
AACGTCGTCAATCTCCTCAAGGCCGACAAAGCGAAATGAATAATCGGCTCCATGGCCTAGTTTACTTGTAAAGTGTTTTAAAAGCTCAGCGATGATTTGGAATGTTAACGTTTTACCGGTGCCTGAGGGGCCATCGAAACTAATGACGCCTTGTTCCCCTTGTGCTCTTCGCAATATTTGTTGGTAAAGGCTGAAGGTCATCGGTTCGTTGCCAATGATCTGAAGGCCGCCGGTTGCTTCTGTTCCCCCGTGAAAAGCGGTAAGGACGTTTGTTTTCGCCGTCTATAAGGAGGTCAGAAATCTTGAAAGTCTCCCTCAGGCGTTGTTGTCTGAGGCTGGTTCCTTCGAGACCTGGAATGTCTGGCAGTGTGCTGATCAGACAATTATCGATCGTGGTGTCAGCTCCGTATGCAGAGTGATCTACCTGCACACAGAAAAAACTCAAAACGAAGGTGCTGAATAAGATTTTTGAAAGCTTTTGGGGGAACAGTTTCGAAATCATTTTACTCTGCCTTTTCACAACCACACTGGGGGCTGACAATTGGAAAATTAAAACTACAAAAATGTCGTCATTCCGCAGAAAGGCTTACACCCTTCTCACGAAGACTAGATCAAAAATTTAAAAACTATCCAAAAGCGATTGCGGGTATTCACTTATTTAATAAAACTGATCTCGTCAACTTTAAACTGGCCAGCCGTTCAATTTAATTTTTTAAAACGTTCGGATTGCATCAATACTAATCGCTTTAGCCGAATGCTCGTCAAAAGAAATCTATATAAATTACTTTAGAATAATAGTTTTACAAATAGTTTGACTTTCACCTTCAATTGTTGGTAGACCAGCCAGGTAACTAACAAATGAATCTATCCAAAAGCTTGCACCATTAAAAGTCACCCTCTCTTATAAGGTATTTTAAAATGCGGATGATTCATTTGAGATTATTCTATGCGTTGTTATTATTATTTGGTTCCTTCAGCACTTCCTACATTTTTGCAAGAACTGCTGTCGTTGCCGAGTCTATTGCTGCTCAGGTAAAAAACACTGAGCTGGCGGTCGAGATGGTCGTTTCGCTCACGGGTCTCTCGAGAGTTAAAATTCGATCGATGTCTAACAAAGAGTTAGCGACTCTGCTCAGCACACACCCTGAGTTCGGTGCAGAGGCGAGAGTAGAACTATTGGCCCTGTTAAAAGAAGAACAGTTTGAAGTAGCAGAGCTCAGAGGTGGCGACGATATCGTCAGCCCTGATGTTGTCGAAGCGGCACCGGCACGTGCAGCTGGAGTGCGCCAAAGAGTGGACGCCGTGTTTGCGTCTCTTCGCGCGCGCTTTGGAGAAGGTTCTGAAGCATTACCTGCTGGCTTAGTGCAATCGGCCCTAGCGTCTGTGCGTTCTGCATCGAGCAAATTTAATGCTCACTTTATCGGACCTGATGCACGTGCTTGTATGACAAACTTTCCACCTGATGGTGTCGAGGCCTTTCTTGCCCCTCTTGTTGCATTGAAAGACATCCAGAATGTTGCCGAAGCAGCGACTGCCTTAGCGATGCGACGTATGAGGTTATTTGGTGAAGACATGGTTGTTGCCATGGGGAAGATCTGTAAGCAAGCAGCGGTTGATTCAAGATGCAGACTTCTTGGTCCCCCAGTAGCCGCTGGATGTTCCTAGTCTCTTTAACCTAACAAACCTGTAGAAGGGTCATTGCTTTTCAACCAATGCAATTCAGGGCTTTCGCCCGCCCTTCTGCGTGGCTCGCGACACAATTTTATCGATGTCAATCTCCAAGTTTGAGGAGACTATGAAGCTTTTTGTCTCTAACATTATTTTGATAGCCACTTTTACGCTTTTCTTGTCTCCCGGGGTAAAGTCAAAGGAGCCTCAAAAGGTCTACGTCGATCACTGGAAGGCTTTTAGCCAAGACCTTGCAACGAGCCTATCAGAGTGCAACATAAACGGGGAAAAGACAGAGTCCGAAAGCTTTTCAGAGAGACTCACGTTTCTTAAACAAACTGCCGAAGAGCTCTTCGATAAATCGCTTATCTTAGATTTGAATACATTTTCAGACTTGATGAACAATAAGTCGTTAGAAGATCCTGCAGTAACGGTAGCTCCTGAAAGGTCAGAAGAAAACCATGCAGATGACGATACTGTTAGTGACCAAGCGATCGATCAGCAGTCAGCCCCGGGGATAAACCTTGTTACCAGCCAGACGATGGTTGATGAGTTGAGTGAGGTTTTGACAGGTGTCGTCTACAAGTCAATTATCTATTCTTATCTGCAAGCAGTATCGGTTTATGCGCAGCATCTTGAAGTCTGCGGTCAGCGTTTGCCAGGTTCTATTCTTGATACTTACAAACTTGCAATACCCAGTAGCGTCATGGCCATATTAGAAGACACCCATTCCCTTGATTTTTTAATTCAAGAAAACGGTAATCTTTATCTCTATCAACAAGAAGATCAGACATTTGCAACCTTACAGCCAAGTTACCTACAAGGAATAGCCTTTAACAATAGGCACTCTCGAGGTGGTGGGAGTTCTTATGAGGACTTAGCCGATTATTTTGTCAATTACAACCTCTACTACAATATCCTTTATTTGGAGCTTTTGGCATATCAAGGCGAGGAGCCAGCGCGTTATCAGTTTTCGGATTTTTATGAGGTGGAATTTGGTGGTTATGAGGTGATTCCCCATTTAGCATGGCACCAGTATCGCATTGAACAAGTAGCAAGCCAGAGACAACAGATTCTTAAGTCACTCCCTCCTGTCGAAACGAAGCTAGCGCAACTGGAGGAGGGTGAGTACGCTACCGCTGAGGGGCTTATCGAACAGTGGCGACAAGACCATCATATAACCACTGCTGAAATGACTTCTTACGAGATGCTCTCTGATGTTCTTGCTTTTGTCTATCCAGATAAAGAGTTCTCGCGAGAAGATCTCTATTCAACCTTAACCAGGTTAAGGGTTGCCGAATACCATTATTTTAACAGCCAGTTTAAAGAAATATTGGCCAATACATTTATTCCTGAAGGAAAGCCCATCGACAGAACTTGGCTGGCGGCCTTTATGAAAAAAGCTACTACTCGGGCCAAGCGACTTGCGATTCTCAAGCGGCTTCTCGCCTTCAAGCAACTCGCAGGTCTAGACGAAGATCGCTTTTCTGCAGTGCTTGCCGTTATGGAAGATACCGAAGCGAAGTATCTCGCCGGCCTCGACGAAACAGAAGTGGTGCCTGATGGGAAATTTCCGGTAATTTCAACTGGCGTAAGCTTAGAAGTCGACCGATTGACAACTTTAAGTGAAAACATTGCTGATACTCAGGTTCAAGTGAGGGGTCTTAGTGCCTTTAAGCACGGTGATCGTTATTGCCGCAAGAGTTGGGACCTAGAGGCTTTTCTTGATCACTCCCAGCCTTGTCATCCTTCTTTGCAGCAAGGCCAGCTAGAAAGTCTTCAAGGCTTTCTAAGAAAATTTGAATTTTCGCTTGAACACTACAAAAATTGGTTCTTTTCCATTCACATTAATGAATGGAAGGCATCAAAAGATCGTGCGTTCAAAGAAGCCAGTGAAAAAGAAATCGAAAAAGCTGTTGCGCTTGCAACAAAAGTGATTGAGGGTGTGATCTCGTTCGATAAGCCTGCTCAGTTGTTTCCCGCTTTAGATCAAGTATCAGCACGAATTGTCGATCAAAAGCAAGCGTCACCTCGCAGTCAGATGGGAAGGAGAATTGCCGCTCAAAACAGACAAATTCAATTGATTGCTCAACATGTTGTAAGAGATCTTTTTCCAAGGTTCATTAAAAAAGATCTTCCCGAAGACGCCGAAGTCAATGGCTCAATCTTACTTTTTAACCGCGTTCAGTGGGCTGAATTCCTAACCATTTATGCTGCGACGACGGTTATGAAAGAACCGATTTTGACAGTAGCGGTCGACCAGTCTCGTAAGGTTCAGGTCTTTGAAGTTTTGGGTAACAAAGACATCGATAAGCAGAAGAGATCTGATGCATTGAGTAGTGGCGCACTGGCATTGCTTACTGAGACTAAAGACAAACTGGGCTCAGATATGCGTATTCAACGAGGAACAGGATTGATGGTCGCTCAAGAGTTTGATGCTTTTGATGATTTTCTAAAGGCCTACCCAGATACTCATGCTGAGCATCAAGAGTTCAAAAATCGCATCGAGATTGCCGGTGAGTTCGAGTTAATCGCGGAGTATCTTTACAAAGAATACGCCCACCAGGGACTTTTTGCTTTATTCTTCTTGACCGTGACGAAATGGGCAACAAAGTTTTTTCGACCAACACAATTTTTACCTCCTTATCTAAGAGCTTTTGAAGGGGGTATCAGACCTTTTATGAAAGGCTTTCTGATCTCTTCTTTTGGTGTCATTGCGGCTCATGTTGTTTATTCTTGGAATCAACATCATCGATTCGACAAACCACGTATGCAGCACATTGAAGCTGTCGCCAATGCCACTGTTCTTACTGGTTTCACTGTTGTTTCAGCGATAGAATTGGAAGCAGAACTTGAAGAGTACAGCCAGCTTCTCCTTGAAAGATGGATTTCTTGGGGGCTCGAAGTCCCCACCATTATCTTACCGATGGTGGCCTTTGGAGGCTGGCTCGGTTTTAAGAGCCTCTTTCCCGATAAAGCGCGACATGTTGTGCATTGGCTGGCATCTCGGCCGATAAGAAAGCATGAAGCTGCTTTTAGAGTTTTGAATTTCCCAAAGGCAGCAGGCTCCACTGATGATGCGGCGGCTGCTCAGGTTCAGTCAGGTGCGCAGAGTTTTTCTTGGAATCCGCAAGTTATCGCTGATGCCGCATCATTGCGACTGCAGGCACTTAATCAAGAAAAACTTGTGATTATGGAAACTCACGTGGGGACTTTTAGCGAGCGTGCTCAAGCTATCGCAGCTGTTGATCGAAAAATAAAAGAGGTTGTTAAAGCTCGCGACAAACTGCTTAAGTTTATTAGAAAA
>CAZBDM010000270.1:0-6325 GCA_964490675.1 uncultured Oligoflexales bacterium | reverse complement strand
ATGAAAGTGATATGTTTGATCAATCCCTTTTACCAGACTCCCAGGAGTTGGACGACATCGAACCGGTAGAATCTGCGGCCGACAAACTCGCAGCCCTTGAAAATATCCATGAAGAAGGACCTGACAATCTAAGTGACCTCATTGGAGAAACAAACCCTCCTCCAGAAGAACCTCAGGATGAGGCTGAGTTGTACGTTGAGGAAGCAACTCAAACAGATAGCGAAGACACCCAGGCTGCAGAGAGTATAGCTTCACAGAATGACTTGCTAGATTCAGCTATAGACCTGAGCCCGGCAGATGAAAATATTGAAACTCGTCTAGGAGAGTCCGGTGATATCGATTTGTTTGCGGAAGCCGACGAAAATCTCGATCTCTCAGTTGATGAGGAAACGAGTGAAGATGTCTCAAGCATTGCAACCACTGGCGACCTGGCTCTCGATCAAGAAAGAGAAGCTATAAACTCACCAACTGAAATAAATGAAGAAAAGACAAAACCAGAGCAAACAGCTGCTGTTTCTATTGGAATTCTCAACCACGCAATGATGTCTATCAGCATGGCCAAAGATGCTGAAGCAGCGATAGATAAAACGATTCAAGCTCTTCAAAAGTCGGGAGTTAAACAGGGCATCTTACTTAAAATATCAGATCAGAGTACCGATCTTATGAGCTACTGGTCGGGGGAGAATCAACCTTCTTTCGATAGCTCGGCACTCACCAAAGACGAGAATCTTAAGCTTTGGCTCTCGTCACTTTCCCAAGATGCAGACAACATTTGGCAACAAGTGACTGACAGCCGACCGAGTTTCTGTCACGACTGGGAAAGTGAAGTTTACGCCATGCGTTCACAAACTAAAAATACGCAAAATATTATCACCTTCACTGGATGGCCAAAAAGTGAAGCGAATGACCGAGGATCGCTGGATGCAGCCGCAACATTGATCAAGCAAATGTCCAAGAAAATCAGTTGACCCAATCGAAGACATCACCTGAACTCCAACCTCTCGACCTTTCAGTACCTGAATATTCCCGTTCAGTATCATCTCCACTAAAACTGGCCGCCCAAGCCAAGGGTATTTAAGTCAAGCTGTGCTACCCCTTTTCATAGAATATCCAAACGCAAAAAATTCAAAAGGGGAAAGCAATGAAAAGTCTATTTAACCTATCAATCGGTGCCGTTCTTGTGTCTAACATGCTCTATAGCGGAGCTACTTTGGCTGGCGTTGAACATAACGTGTCAACTGTTGAAATGGAAAAGCACTCGATTCTAGTCGAAAACGTGCGCGCTGTAAGCCTCGTTGTATCAAAAACAATTACTGTCGATGACTGTAATCACTATGGGATCACAGGCGAACTCCTTAAAGTTGATTCAGGTGATGCTCACCACCTTTATCAACCGATGCTAGCAGAACTTAATGTTATCGGAACAGAGATTTACTGCCCGGGCCCAGAAAGAGAAGTTTATATCGAAAAAAGCTTCCAAGTTGATGCTGATGAAAACCATCGAGTTGGCCTAAAAGTCTTTATGTCTAAAGGCTATCAAGTTGAAGTCCTACCTCTGTATATCTCCTCGAATTTAGAGCTTGATCTACTTGAAGCAAAGTCAGCACTCGTTGAATTCGCCGAACAAAACAATTCTTGTGAGACAGCTGCTGAGTGCACTGCCGTGACTGCTGGACATCGTGCATGTGGTGGCCCTTCGACTTTTGTGATTGTCTCAAACGAAATGCTGAAGCTTAACGAAGGATGGCATAAGCTCGACCAACTCGCTGAAAACTTCTCTGCACTAGAGGCTCAGTACAACTTAGAAAATGGTGTTATTTCGATCTGCTCACTGTTAAGTGCGCCCAGCCAGTTTAGCTGCCAGGCAGGCACTTGTGTTACCAAGTAAACGCTCGTCAACTTTTCTTTATACTAAAAGTTGCTTGGCCTCTTGGGATTCATTCCAGGAGGCTTTTTTAGCTATGCTTTAAAAAACTTTGTAACACTTACGTCTTGGACGAAGAGATTCGCAACGGTTCTTAACGTCAGCAAGCTCTTCAGGAGAAAGAGATTTAACATTAATAACATTTAATTTGAATGCTCTTTGCCCTGCCATGACAATATCCGCCTCGACATAATAAAAGTGCCCTCCTACAACCCACGCATTTTCGCGTCCGTAGAGTTTGACGCGAATGGGTTGGTTCTCACGAAACTTTTTCCATGTAACTTCTTTGCCTTGAATCGATCTCAAATCGATCGTAAAGCCGACGTCTGAATCACTGTGCCCGGGGATCTCCCAAAATTGGACAACGAATGGGATAAAGGCCTTTAGCTTTGCCTCAGGAGTCAAACCAAGCGCTTGTTGTCCTGAAACCCTAACGAAATCAATATTATTAGGAAACATTGGACAATCAGTGGACATAATGAAGCTTACTAGTTTGGGAGCAAAATAATTTTTACCTTTAACATCGATTCTTCCCATTCCACCTGTGCATGGAATGCCCATAGCGACCCAAGGTGAGTCTTTTTCGTACCCTCGACGACCATCAAAGGTGACACACTCTTTGAAAAGTCTCGTAACAACAAAGTTCTTACTTTTAATCCACAGTGGGGGCACCTGCTTAGCATCTTTGAAAGGCCGACAACGGTCATCGGGAACCTGTAACTGAATACGACCTTCACCGGGTGCCGGAGCTTTCGCCGTCGGGTTGCTACCCTTGGCTTGCTTATTGTCTGCCTGAGCTTTTTCTTTTAAGACGGGCTCATTCGGTCTTTTCTTATCGTCAGAACATGAAAGTTGAAACATCGATAGGAAAGTCACCATCATCGACAAGCAAAAAATGTTAAAATTCACAAAAAGCTCCAGAATTCAATGTTTGTTAGGATTCTAGTCTACTACAAATACAAAATAGCTGAAATTAACTTTCTAGTGCTTACGTCTCAGCCGACTATCTACAACTTTGACTAAATTGTAAAGCCCCGCAATACCAAAGGTCAGCACGATAGGCTCGATCCAGTAAAGAGGCTGTCGTTGAAACCTTGAGGTCATAAGGTATGCAAAATCGACATCGAAGCGATTCACGAACAAACTGAAATCAACAAAATCAAATGCGAAACTTGCTAAGAGAAGCATGCATGATGCAATCAAAAATAGCCAAACTGCTTCTAGAAAGCTCACTAAACCGTCAGCAGGCGACTGCAACGCACAAAAACAAATGATAACGATACTCGCAATGTAGTGAAGATCGATAGGCAATGTAGCGGTTGCCAGCCAATTTTTGATCCAAATCCAATCAAAATAATCGTAGGAAACAGCCCGTAAAACAAGATCGTCTAGTGACTCGACTTTTCCGTATGAAGAAGCGAGCAACAAAATAAATAGAATATTGAATGAGACGATACCAACCGTCACCAGTCCCCATCCCAAACTAATGTTACGCCATCGGTTCAAATGGTAAGCCCATACCGCGAATGGAATATCGATGGTTTGGAACAACCCTCCTCTTTGGAAGTGGTTACCAATTTCTACCTTTGGCTGTCCAGGCAATCCCTTCTTGATATATCTTCGTAATGTCTTAATAGTTCTGTCCCAAAACCCGAAACGTTTTATAGCTTCACTAGGCCGGGATTTGATGATCGAGTCTTTGCGTCGTTTTTCCTCTCTAAGCCTTATCATCACCGGCGCTGCTAGCTTCTTGCGAAAAACATAGGCAACGGTCAAAAGAAGAGGAAGTGCCAACCCAACGAATGCGAATGAAAAGTCAAATAAACTAGCAATAGCAACCGTGACAACAGCGAGAGTTAAAATAAAAGTCGATCCCGTCCTAAGAAAGTGAGCAAAACAGGACATCCAAAGCGTTGTGAAAAACATGACAAATGCATCGATTGATACAAAGCTGAGGCGCGTCATCAAAGCCCCTCGACTGAGAACGACGGCACCTACGGTCAGGCTAATCATCCAAGAACTGGTTAAAAAACGCGCCAAAAGGACGCACAAAAAAGCAGTTGCCATCAAAGCCCACTGACTCCAGGTGAGCAATCGTCCAAAGCCAAGCTCTTTATCGAGACACCCCAAGTAAGCAAAGCCGACATAGGCCGGAGACACGAGCCAGGCAAGTTGATCGTGGAGAAGATCCAGCCTTTCTCGGGCGATTTCTGACAAAGAAGTCGATGCTTCAATGTTAATATTACACTGCCCGAGATCTAAAGCTTTGTAAAATTCAAGGCTTATGAGAGCTCTCTCACTAGGGAGTTCTGGATAGGTTCGCAGATTCATCCAAACAAGCCTCATAAGGATCATGACAAGAAGGGTGATGGCAAAAAGTACCTTCGTCCGCGTCCACGATCCTGTATCCATTGCGATTTCCTCCAGTGGCTAGATTACTTACGAAATCGCAAAAGGACAAGAGGCATAAAATATAAGTGTTTGTATTTATTGTTTTAATTAGATTTATTTATAAAACCATAAAAGGCTAAGCTTTATTTTATTTTAAAATAACTTTGTTTTTAATAATTATAAGTTTCTAATACATTGACTTTTGAATACAGATTTAATAATAGTTATAACGCTGGTTGGAAATTGTAGCAGTTTTGGTCGAACTATCTTGAGTTGAGTCGAGATTTTGGACTGTTAAATTTTTTGTATTGCATTTTAGAAGTTTTTAAATTAATTCATTAAAAAATTTGGTTTACGCTATTGTGAATTAAAAACTAGCATCAGTCTTAATTTGGAGGGACATAGGCATGGCATCGGTTGAATTACGTCCTGGCGACACTCTTAATATCGTCTGGACTTCCGTTCAAGACACACCACTGGGTGTCAAGGAAGTCGAATCAAGTTTTGCATTCTCTTATGATGAATTATTAACAAGGCTAAGAGCCAAAGGCAGAGCCGGCAAATCAAGACGTTCTGGTACAAATGGCGCTCGGTTTAGCCGCATCGTCGCGCTCGCAACCAATGCCCTCCGAAAAGGTAAATGGTCGACCGGTGCAGACATCGACCGCGATGAGGTCTTCGATAAACTTATGAAAAAGTTTAGTGAACTGGAAGACACCGAGTACGTAAACATCACTGGTAACGCTAAAACATCCCTCTTAAATTTGTTCAACAGCAAAAATATCTTAAAAGCTCCCCAGAAAAAAGATCTGAAGAGCATGATAGACGCCATTGGAATATCTTAAATTAGCGGTTTGCAATGAGTGACATTCCAAAAATCATCGGCATCAATCATGTAGGACTGGCTCCCAAAGACCCAGCTAAAGCAAAATGGTTCTTTGAGACTGTCTTAAATATTCCTTTTTTGGGAAGTGAATTGGTCAAGGAACAAAAGACCAATACGCACATGTTTGAATCTTCTGTCTTAACCTCTTCGCAGGCCTCCCTCCCCCGCTTAGAAGTCTTGCAGTCAGAATCCGATGATGGACCTATAGCAAGGTTTCTGCAGAAGAAGGGCTCTGGCATACACCACCTAGCCCTGACTGTCGAAAATGTCGAAGAAGCAATCAAGCATATGAAAAATCACGACATAAGACTTATCGATGAATCGCCGAGAAATGGCGCACATAACACTAGAATTGCTTTCATCCACCCAAGCTCCACAGGCGGTTTACTGATTGAACTCGTCGAACAGCTTTAAAGCTGTTTGGCCCTGCCTCATTATTAAATTTTCCTTTACAAAGCTTAAACAATCCGGCCAAGATAAAAGAAATCACCCAAAGGTAGGTTTATGGATCGGTTGGCAAGGCGGCGTTACTTAATATTAGGTTTCTTTGCTCTAGCAATAGCTTTTCTTTTTAGCGCGCTAGGCTCCTTCGTGGAGAGAAGTCATCGTAACCGTTTTGATCTCGGCCAGACATATACTAAAGCATTATCAGCAACATTTTCATCATTATCATCAATCTCTTCTGATCTAAAGGCCGACGGCAGCCTCCATCAAAATATCAACTGGCAATTGACCAACTCAATCAAACAATCCTTCTCCAGTTTACTTGCAGTAGGCTCAGTAGACGCAATTTTTCTGCATGACTCACAATGTCGTCTCGTAAGTAAAGCCAAAACAAACAAGCACTTAGAGGCGATATGCAATGACCCACAGGAAAACGGATTCTCATGGATTAAGCACAATGAAAACACCATTTTAGCTTTAAAACAGCCACTTTCTACAGGTTTTGAAAATCATTATTTGCTATCGATATTTGTAGTCTTGGATAAAGACTGGCTCTCTTTGCAATCGAGTCGTTTAGGCTCGGCTGCAAGCAATCTACAAATCGCCAAAGAGAAACCTCGAGGCTCTTTTCTTGTTTTCAAGAATGGCGCAGAAGGCCGCCAGGCTAGCCTCGCAAATCT
>CAZBDM010000269.1:0-6369 GCA_964490675.1 uncultured Oligoflexales bacterium | reverse complement strand
GCTACCCAGCCTGCCCTGATCACAGAGAAAAAGCTAAACTATGGAAGCTAATGAATGTCAAAGAAGCTACCGGAATTGAGCTTACCGAGAGCTTCGCGATGAACCCTCCGAGTTCTGTCAGTGGATACTATTTCGGCCATAAAGAATCAAAGTACTTCAGGGTTGGTAAAATCAATAAAGATCAAGTGGAGGATCTCGCTAAAAGGCAGGGAGTATCGGTCAAAGAAATTGAAAAATGGTTGCAGCCTAATCTAGGCTATTGATTTATGGTTGATTGAACTGGAGCAACTCAGCTTTGGTCAAAAAGTCACCGTCGATGATCTGCTGTGACTTTTTGACCAAAGAGATTTAAGCATGAGTGCCCGCCGTAGCGCAAGTCCAGCACTCAATCACTATTTTGCAACTTCGCTGAGCTCAATCTTCACACCAGTATCTCCAAGACTAAGAGGCTTTTTCGGATCGCTGAATCCTTGGATGTCTCCCGGTTGAGTCATCGCACCGCCAGCCTTAGACAGTTTTGCTTTAAGCTTAATCTTTCCAGCCATTCCTTGCGCACCTTTCATCATCATATCTGACTCTGCAAGTGTGAAGCTGATCGGGAAGGTTTTATCTTTTAGCTGATCGATTCTGACAACTGCCGAAGGCATTTTGGACTTACCTTCGAAAGGGTAAGCGATCACGTAAATAACATTGCTGGGCTCGAAGCCTTTAAAAGTTTTTTTCATGCTGGCTGACATATCGATGGTACCAGTGATGGTCTTACCGGAAGCTTGCGCCCCAGACTTTTTACCTTTTTGCATACTTGGGTAAGCTGTTGCGACGCCGACGATGAGTAATCCTGATAGTAAAGCTAACATAGTCTTAAGGGATGGTTTCACTTACAACTCCTCAATTAGTCCAAAATAAATTCTAAGATACTTTAGCATAGTCGCTGACAGGAGACCTCAAAAACAAACAATTTGGCGAGGAAGATCACAACAGAATGTGCTAGAAGTAATCAAGGCAGATGAGCCGTTAACCACTGAAGCTATCCATTAAAGGACCGACTGATCATGTGTTACAGCGCTCTCGTGAGAAAAGACCTGAAAAAACTTGAAAAACAATATGGCGCCGAGATCGCTGAAAAAGCCTGGAACTGGATCTATCAGACAAGCAAGGACGATCCCAAAAAGTTCAAATTAGCAACACCGCAAGGTCGTATTTTCCCAAATTATTGGGCACCGATCATCCATCAACAAGATGATCAAAAGAACATCTCACCGATGCGTTATTCGACGTTTATTCCAGAGTTTATTAACGCCCCGAAAAACTACACTTCATTTAACGCGCGGCGCGACAACCTCACTTCGCGTTTCTGGTCGGATAGCTTTATGGTTCATCACGGCATTTTAATCCTAGAAGGGTTTTACGAATGGGTCGCGGTAAAAGATTTACTTAAAGCCGGGGTTGTTACTATCGAACAGGTCAAGGCGGAGTTTGACCGTCAAACAGAAGAAAGAAAAAAGCGCATTCTCTCGCAAGGAAAAACCTACAAACCAACCAAGACCGAGCAGAAAGATCCTCGCTTTCGTGACATCGTTATACGTTTCACGCCAGAAAACCATCAAGTCATCAAGGTTCCGGTGATTTTCAATGTCAAGCAAGACGACAGCGGCCAAGAGATGAGGGGCTTCGCTCTGATAACCGATCAGCCACCACCGGAGGTTCTGCGAGCAGGACATGATAGAGTGCCGATCAACCTTAACGACGAAGGCTGCAGTCAGTGGCTCATGATGGGCTCCCGACAACCGCTCCATTGGCAGAACATCCTCGATCTGAGAGATACGGAAGTCTTTTCTCATCGTTTGGCTGAAGCGGCTTAACAAGACCTCATCTTGCATTCAGCCTACTTTTTAAGCACGCCATCAGTAATCTCCTTGTTCGCACTGTTCGTAATATAAAAAATATTTACATCTTAACGACAGATTACATTAAATGTTGATTAAAGATAAAAGTTTTCATTGTTAATGCTCATTTCTTATGGTAACTCACTTTGATGATATTAAAAGTCTTATTATGTTTAATATTTCGATGAGAAGTGTGAGGAAATTATGAAAAAATTAGGAGTTCTTGCAGCTGGTATGCTGTTTAGCATCAACGCGATGGCCATCGATCGTCCCGAAGTACCTGATCTGGACAGAGACAGCATTAAATTACCCGACGGTTACAAAATCAGAGAAGTCGAATCAGAGACAAAGCTTCAAAAGCTGACTGAAGATGGAGTCGACAAGACATGTTATCTAAAAGTGACTTTGCCTATGCTTCAGTTTCCAATCCCGGCTGAACCAAGCGACGAAGAAAAGAAAGTGATTGAAAGGATCGAAAAAGTCCACAAACACCTTTATAATCGCGGTGAATCAAGTTTAAGGAGCTTCCTCACTGCCGTTCAGGACAATTGGCAATGTAAAGGCAACTACTCGACGGCTTGGACTCAAGACCTGGATTACAACATCACAGGTGTCTTCGGACATTTAGTTTCTATCGTTTATTCTTACTATTCTTACACAGGTGGTGCGCACGGATACGGTGGCTACGAAAGTGAGATCTTTGACTTTCAAGAAGGCGGTGTCGTCCCATCAGGCCTCGATCAGTTCCTAAAGTCAGACCTACAGACGTTAAACGCAATCAAACAAATGTTGTTTTTAAAACTTCGACAACATCAATTATTTGACAAAGACTTTGGCTGGAACGATTGGCAGAGAAACATTCATCAAATGACTCAAATCGATAACTTCTTTTTAACCAAAAATGGACTATCGTTCTTTTGGAATCCTTATGAAATTGGCTCTTACGCTGAAGGCCACTACATCGTTGCGCTGTCATGGGAAGAGTTGGAGCCATACGCAATCTTCACTAAATACAGTGCCAAAACACCTCTAATGCAATAAGGTCAAGGGGCGTCGTCGCCCCTTTTCTCCCTTCAAACTGACCTCTTCCGCAAGACATCTTACATCTTCACCATTGATCGCATAAATGTTGATACAAGGCTTCGGCATTTTAAAGTCAGTTTACGAAGCACTAGGTATTGTCGGAAATCTTATTGTCAAAAGCCGCTCATGGTGAAATTTATCCAATCGATATCATTGAACAATATCATTGTAGTATTACAATGACGTACGAATTTGCCCTCTACCTCAGAAATCTTCAACAAATTCCGATACCTACTCGAATAAAACGAGAAATAAAGAGGACCTGTTTTGAAAGAAAAATCTTCAAAAAATAATCGTAGAGAATTCGCTAAACACACCATCAAAACATTCGTGGCTGGCTATACTCTCGGATATGCCCCAAACATTATCGCAAAGAAGACACCCACAGTACGTGTTAGAGGAACCCACGTGACTCTTCAGGAAGAGCTGCGCAAACGGGCGATGCAAGATTTAAATATCAACCTTGAGTTCTACCCAGATGGCAGCGCCACAGTTCTTCAGAAGGCATCATCTAATCCCGCCAGTTTTGACCTTTACGAACAATGGTCCGATAGCATCAATATTTTATGGTCAGCTCAATCTATTCAACCGATTGAAGTGGAACGGCTCAAGTATTGGAAAGAAATAAATCCTTTAACAAAAACCGGCAAGGTCACACCAACAGCAAAAGTTGGTCGCGGTGATGCGCCGAACAAAATTCTCTTCGTTCAAAAAGATGGATCCTTAGGTTCTCATCCGACTAACAAAATTAGCTTTATGCCCTACGTTCATAACGTCGACTCTTTCGGATACAACACAGACGTCATTCCTGCTGGTAAACCATACGAAACTGAAAGTTGGGCGTGGCTCCTTGATGAGAAATACAAAGGGAAAGTTGCACTTGTCAATGCACCAACAATTGGAATTTTTGATGCCGCTCTTGCCGTTCAAGCCAGCGGCATGATGACCTTTAAGGATATCGGTAATATGACCACCGATGAAATCGATAAGCTCTTTAAAATCCTCATAGAAAAGAAAAGGGCTGGCCATTTCGCTGGATTCTGGACTTCTGTTCCGCAGTCTGCAGATTTTATGGTGAAAAAACGCGTTTACATCGAAAGTATGTTCTCACCTGGCGTTTCAACAGCGCGGGGACTTGGAATACCAGTGCAATATGCCGCACCCAAAGAAGGTTATCGCGCATGGCACGGGGTTATGTGTCTTTCAGCCAAAACAACTGGTTATGTTAAGGATGCTGCCTATGAATATATGAATTGGTGGCTGTCTGGTTGGCCTGGTGCTTTTATCGCTCGTCAAGGTTACTACATTTCAAATGCTGAACGATCTAGAGATCTCCTCGACAAGACCGAATGGGACTTCTGGTACGAAGGTAAAGCAGCACAAAAGCCTTTAAAAGGCACTGATGGCAGAGTCTCAGTTAAGACAGGACAAGTCAGAAATGGTGGGTCCTACACTAAGCGATTCAGTAATATTGCAGTTTGGAATACTGTTATGGATAACTACGATTACAGCTTAGATAAATGGTATGAGTTTTTAAATTCATGAAAGATTCTGGTCGTTCGTTAAAATTTAGCAAATATTCTTCTATCGGTTCGAAAATTAGAATCGGTCTTGCTGTCATTTTTGCTGTCTTTTTAACACTGATCGTTATTTTTAATATTCTTCTTTTGAGAGAGCAAAGAGAAACGGAAGGTCTCTCTAATCTATCCCGTTCAGCCGTTAAAATTCTTGACATCAATAAAACTGTTTCTGAAATTCAGTTAAGTGTCAATGTCTATAGTCAGACAGGTAGCTCATCCGTTTTGAAACGGATCAAATTGCAATACCAGACTCTCAATGAAAAACTCAAAGACGTCAGTAATAACTTAAAAGACAATACTACACTTTCTATAATCAATGATATGTCTGAAGTCATAACAAGGTACGGAAATAATATTGATTCTCTTGAAGAAAGATATCGATATAGAGACTCCTTCACCAATAAAACCTTGCCGAAAATTGGTCAGACTGGCAGAGCGCTTTTTGACAGTTCAATTGAAAACGCCTCAGAAAATCCGGCACTGTTAGTTGAAAAGCAAAAAATTTCAAAGCTATGGCTCGAAACCAACCTTTACACCATCAACTTCCTGACAAAAAAAGACTATAAAATCAAGCGTAATGTCATTGAAAACCTTAATGAGATTGAAACACTTGCGATGAATTCTAAGCACTCTAGCAAAGAGAGTAAAAAACAAATTTTGTCTCTCGTTTCTTCATATAAAACTGTTTTTGACCAGGCCGTACAAGCCAACAGAATCTATCTTTCCCTTGTCAATGTTGTGATGGCTGGTGAAGCATCTGAGTTCTCTGTCTTAGCAAACCAGCTAAGACGTACTGTCTTAGAGCAATTCAACAAGAAAAATATCGAGCGAAAAGAAACCTCTGAGAGACATATTACACTTCTTTATTTATTTATCGTACTAACCTTACCCCTATTAATGACTGCGTCATACTATTTTCAGAACAACATTTCTTCTGGTATCAATAAAATTGCAACACTATTTGATCATCTATTGGCAGGACGCTTCGACAAAGACGTCCCCGGCTTAGACCGTAAAGACGAAATCGGTCTATTAGCGCGCGCTGCAGATGAGTTCAAAAATGTTAGCCATCAAATGCAGCAAGCCAAGGAAACCGCTGAAAAGCTCGCTCGTAGCAAGTCTGAATTCCTAGCTAACATGAGTCACGAAATCAGAACCCCAATGAATGGTATTTTAGGGATGGCAGAGCTACTTTTAGATTCTAACCCCTCTAAAGATCAAGTCCACAAGATCGAGACAATAAATTCCTGTGGAAAAAATCTTTTGACCATTCTCAATGATGTTCTTGACTATAGTAAAATTGAATCTGGTAAGATCGATCTTGAACACTCAACTTTCGACCTGAGAAAATGTATTTCAGAGGTGTTCTTCCTGTTCTCAAAAAACGCATCCGATAAAAACATACGATTTACTTACGAACTCGATAATAACCATCTACCGCCTTATCTAAGTGGAGATATCACTCGCATCAAACAGATTCTGATTAACCTTTTGTCTAATGCAATTAAATTTACACCTGAGGGAGAGGTTAAGTTAATCGTTGACGCTGAAGCGCTGTCTAAAAATCTTGTTACAATTAGGTTTGTAGTAAAAGATACGGGAATAGGAATACAAAAGAAGTCGCTGTCAAATCTATTTAATGCCTTTTCACAAGCGGACGCATCGATCACACGGAAATTTGGAGGAACGGGACTCGGTTTAAGTATTTCCTACAAACTAGCTGATCTGATGGGTGGAACGATTGAAGTCGAATCACAACTAAATCAAGGATCGACGTTTATTTTAAGGCTGCCTTTGGAGATTTCTAGTGAAGAAAATCT
>CAZBDM010000268.1:0-6373 GCA_964490675.1 uncultured Oligoflexales bacterium | reverse complement strand
TGACGCTCAACACAGTTTTATGCTGTCAAAAAATCCTATGAGAAATCCGGGCTAACACTGAAACCCTCGACTGTGACCGAGACGAATTTGATAACTTTACGGAGATCATGGCCGGAACTCACCCAGGGGATGCTGGAAGTAAACCCCAAGACCAAAGTCAGCCACCTTCCGAGCCAAATTGTGAGGAACTTAACCAAAAAAGCGACTGGAATGTTTGCGGCTACGACCCACAGTATGTTTTTCTCAAATTACATCGTGACTTCTGCGGCCAAACCCCCAGCTTTGAAGACATTGAATCTTTTAAATCACTAAGTTCAGATCAACAAATAAACGCTCTCCACAGCTCCCTAGATAATTGCTTAGACAGCGAGTTCTGGCTGGGCAAGGAAGGGGTTTTATGGCGAATGGGTCATATCAAAATAAAGCCCGCTCGCAGTATCAAATCTGGGACTGATGGTGGCGACACACCACTTGGTGACTACTACGACGATTACAATCTCTTCGTCTACCACATGATTGACAATCATGATGTAAGAGGCTTGCTCACAGCCAATTACTTCGTTCTTAGAACAGACAACCCCACCACCTATACTCAATCTGACAATGTCCCCCTCGACCCAGAGAACCCGGGACTTCCGGCAGCCGTATCAGTCGTCATGGGCGGCGGCCAGCAATTCGTTCCGCCCGAACAACGAGCAGGAATGATGACAACCCTCTGGAACATGGTTACTGGCACTATGTTCACTTCCATACCCCGGGCAAACGCCGCCGAAATGTTAAGAAAATATCTAAATATAGATTTTGCGAAAGGTGAAAGACTCAATGAATTTTATCCAAAGGATGAATTTGTCCTAATCGATTATGACAATAAGGGAGTCGAAGCCCCTGATTGTGCATTCTGCCATAGGGCTCTCGATCCCGTTAGCTACCCGTTCACTCAATACAACGGACTATCTTCAGGTGCCCTCTTGCCGCGCAGTGAAAACTTTCTTTTACCAGGTATTTTCAAGGAAAATCGCATCGACATATTGGCGGAGCAGAACAGTGGCATTGAGCCCGACTTAGCTAATACGCCGACTGAAGGATTTTTATTCGGCCAACCAGTTGCCAACTTGGTTGAGTGGGCCCAGGTCGCAGCCAACAGTGATGATTTTGCCAAGACTGTCGTTTTGGATTTCTTCAAGCTTCTCAAAGGCCGGGAACCAAACAAAGACGAACTCACAGCTTACGATCAACTTTGGCAAGATCTGAAAGGCAAACACAACTACGGCGTTGAAGCTATGCTTCATGACTTTATTAAAACGGAGGTTTACGGTGCACCTTAATCTAAATATCTCAATCATATTGCTTATTGTCAGTCTATCTAACTTTGGTTGTAAAAAGAATGTCACAAAAGTAACCCGGTCACTCCCCTCATCATCGGACGATGCCTCGGAGAACGCGGATCCTATTGTAGACGAGCAAACCACAGATATCGAAGATGGCGATTCTAATCAAGGGGACAATGACTCACCATCTGCGGTCCCCGGTGAAACCCTTACTCCACCACCTAGCGAAGGCTTTTCCCTCAATGCTGAGGTGCGGATGAAAAAGGTGGATCTTTTTGTCAACGATCTGAAAGACGCACTGGGATTTTCTAGTGAAGAGGCTTTTTGTTTGGAACTAAATACCTACGACTGCACCAGTGTCGTACACAATATTGTTTTAGGAGGCGTCGACGCGTACGATTCTGCTGTCTTCGAACCCTACGAATCTGCGACGGAGTCGACCCCTATTGCCATAGAACGCATTGCGCTACAAGCTTGCACGAAACGAGTTGACGATGACCTTTCTGACCAGCAGGCAGCTGTTGTCTATAAAAACTTCAATCTCGACGGCAGTAACAATTTTGTGAATTTTGATGAGTCGGTTCTCAACACAACAACTGATTCTTTATACAAGCGATTTTTGAAACGAATGCCAACGGCAGATGAGTCAAAAACCTTGCGGATACTTTACGAGAGATTAGCTGAAGTTGAACAAAATGGGATTGCTTACGAGTGGGCTAGGATGAGCTGCTATATGGTTGCTACCCACGTGGAAAACATTTTTTACTAAGAATAAAACACTTTGATAATCAGAAAGGTAATGAAATGATCAATAGAAGAAAGGCCATGATTCGTTTAAGCCAAGGCTCCCTGGGTAGTTATGGGCTACTTGCAGGTCTATCGAGCGGCTGTACTAGTAAACGAAAAAAAGCTCAGCAGAAAGCGCAAAAAAAACTATCATTATCCAGTAGCGCCAGCACAAGTTCAAGCCTACCAAAAAACATTATAACCATCACCTGCAGTGGAGGCGGCGAAATCCTTGACAGCTTCATGGCTCTATCGCGCAATGAAGTAGAGCAGGCTGGAGGAGACCCAAGATTCCTCAACTGCTTTGTTCGGGATCAAGAGGTCAAATCAATAGCCAACACGCCCTTTAAGGCTGTCGACTTAACGAAGGAAATCCCCAATCTCGGGAATTTTCAGGTCAACTCCAACCAGTCAGCATTTGTACAAAAGCATTCCCAAGATCTAATGGTCGCCACGACATACCTTTCCAGTGTCAACCATGCTGTAGCACAGGAACGCAGCTTGAACGGGAACGAAGCCTGGAGTGGCAGAACCATTCAAGAATGTGTGGCCGCTGAGTATGGTAAAGATCTAGCTCTAGCTAACCTAAATATGGCTTCCGGAGGTTATGGCATACCCGGAAAGGACGATTCGTTGCCAGATTACGCGCAGCAAACCCGGGTGACCAATCCGATCTTCTTCGCACTAAGCTTACACTCGACGATAGGGCTACCGAATGTACCTAAGAAAGAGGTTCTCGATATCGCTAGGGATCTGAGAAAAGCTGAGCTGGAACTCAATAGTAATTTTTACCAAACCTTTGCAAACAGCTCGGAGTTAAAAAAGTACCACGACTACAGACTAAACAAGCGCAAACTCTACGAAGACATGGAACTCATCAATCGATTGTTTTTCCTGGAATCAACTCAAGGGGATTTAAGAGGGAGCGAGGAAGCCGAGATGCTGCGCGCAACGTTCCCTAATTATCTCAGTGACCCCTTTGAAACGCAGGCTATTTTGGCATACCTATCTATTTCTCAGGGTCTTTCCTGTGCCGTTAGCATTGGCCCATCGTTCTCAGCAGCGTTTGGCTCTGCTGGCGTCGAGGAACTGATTAATCCTCCGATTGCATTTGATTTCTCACACCAGGATCACAGAGGTATTCAAGCCTTCATGTGGCAAAGGGTATTGAATGTTGCCGACAAGTTATCTGACCTTTTCAAATCAAAGTCAGAGGGCGAATCGACTTTATGGGATCGTTCAGCAATATACTTTGCATCGGATTTCGGCCGTGACAAAATCAGACCTGAAGATGCTGATACGTTCTCTAGTGGCCACCATCTGCACAATGCGGCAGTAATCCTTTCCCCTCTTGCAAATGGCAATAAAGTCCTGGGGGGCGTCGATCCACAAACCGGTTTAACTTATGGCTTTGACGTTGAAACGGGCGCTTCACAGCCAGGATCTCTGCCAACCAGTGAAAAGAAATTTTTTTCAGGACTCGTTGGCATGATGGGCATAGACAAATCCAAAAGCCCCGGTCTCCCTGACGTCAGATCGATGAGAAAGCAAGCTTAGTTTTTCTTGAATAGAGATTCTAATGCGGCTCGAGACCGCCCGTTACAGTTTTGTTTATTAGTTAAAGGACCGCACAATGAACAATACAAAATTTATTTTTTCAAGTTTACTTTTGCTGTCTAACCTTGCTTGTTCGTCTGGGGTTTTCCAGCGAGACCATTCATCTACTTCTCCAGATAAATACAGCCGACAACTTGAACTTACTAGGCTAGAAACATCTGCAAGATTTAAGGCCTTTGATATCCCTTATTGCGACAGCAAGCTAGAAACAGATCAAGAACTTCAAACCTTGGACATTCTTGCACCTGATGCACCCGATGAACCATTGCCCGTACTTTTGTTTATTCATGGTGGTGCATTTATTGCCGGGGACAAGTCAGATTTCACTCGTGATTTAGAGGGGCTGATAACCTCGCAGCAAATTGTTGTCGCAAATATTAACTACCGCCTTGCAAATGGGCGCATCACCTTTCAGGATCAAATGGCCGATGTCGCATCAGCATTGGCATACGTTGCTGCTCATGTATCAGACTACGGAGGAGATCCAAGCAATATTTTTCTTGGCGGGGGATCCGCCGGAGCATCTTTAGCAAGCGTTTTAGCCTTTTCTTTAAATGAGCTATTGCCTCTTCCTTGGGATGAGAATCGTTGTAATCAAGGTGAACTTCCTAATATTTCAGGGCTCATCAACAATTGGGGCATTTATACGGACGACGCTTACTTTGTCGGTGACGTCCCCTTTTTGGGAACCAACCTAGTAAGATTTATTCATGGTCCCCAAGGAGAAACAGCGCCTTCTGGTTATGGAGATGCTACTTGGGGAGAAGTCTTTTTCGCACAGTTTTGGGCAGACCAAAATGATCGATTTCCCGTTCTCATCAACCATGGAACAAAGGACGAACTCGTTGGCTTTAAAAACGCGGAATACTTTTGGCTTGAAAGGCATAGTGTTCAGCCAGTCGAAATGTATCATTTTCCATCTGCATCCCACGGTCTTATCAACCTGAAAAGTCCGCATATCAATGCTGGCCTCGACCACGCGGCGCAGTTCATAAACTCAAGTGATGATTTCGAGGTAAAGAATCCGTCAATATGTAGCATCAAATACCTAGGTAAGAAGACTAATCGCCTGGATAATGAAGCAGCTGATGTCTGCCTAAGATAGGCATCACTAAACAAATCCACACGAATGTCTAAACATTGTGGGTTGGACTTTTACAAACCCTCGCCGGAAACAATTTCGAGATTCACTAGCGAGATCTTTTGGAAGGAGATTTCTATGGCTATGACTCAATTGATCACATGCTGCGCCCTGTGTATACACAAAAGTGCAGTTGAGCCACCATCGGCAGCGTGTACAAGCCTCGGCAGATTTTATGCCACACCAACTTCTCTGGAGGGGGAACAGATTACTCTTTCTGCTTATATACGACAGCAGGTCTTTTGCCTGAAATACCTTGGTAAACCCTGGCATTGTTGTAATAATCACGGAACTCTTCTAGCTTGATCTCAATTTCACAAAATCAGTACATAGAAGGTGGTCCTAAAACTCCCGGCTCCTCAACAGTATCTATGGCTAATGGTTCGATCCAAGACTCAGGAAACAATTTGGGATTGATGTACATCACATTCCCATAAAACAGCCTTGGAAAAACGGCAGGTACGAAAGGTTTCATTTATCCATAAAAAAAGAAGTATTTGAACGCATCGATCCTCGTGATGCCTAGCAAGTTCGGAAGCTTTGTCTTTCGTATCAGAGTCACTATCATTCATTTCGTCCGCATCAAGCTCTGGACGGACAACGACCGAAGGAAAAAACTTCAATCAGTGAAAAAGAAGCTACGCCCATCGACTTTTCATGCAAAAAAACAACATCGGTTGGCGGCTTGATTACTGAATTTTCACTTGCCGCTTAATTTGCTAGGACATGGCTACCAATTAATGGAAGACGCATTCTTTGTCTCGTTTGGCAGACAAACCAAACTAGTTTTCTCTAATTTTTTGAGCGTTCATGTGAGCTTTGTACTTGTCCATAGAGGCAGATATGGAACTGAACGCGTCGTCTTGATTGAATATTTTCCCCACAATAACCGTATTTTTTTCCAGGTTCTTGTATTCTTCGAAGAATTTTTTAATTTCTAGTATTCGATGTTTTGGAAGTTCCTTCAAAGAATTGTAAGAAGAATATTCGGGATCGTCTTGATGGACGGCCACGATTTTGTCGTCTTCCTTACCCTGGTCTATCATTTTCATCAGGCCGATTGGTTTAGCATTCATCATTGACATTGGATGGGCATTTGGGTGGCGTTTAGAGCCATATGCAATTCATTTGATAGCTCTGAATAATGTTTTCTGACAATATATATTCTTGGGGGGATAAAATCATGGGACAGATAAGCTCAATGCCTAAGTGGCAGCACCTTGTGGCTAGAGAAGCCATCGCCGCCGCTGGTCTAGGATTACTTTATCCATTCTATTTTCTAAACTCTAAAAAAAAATTATATAGAACACCAAAACAGAAGCGGACGATTATCCTAATTCATGGCTACCTTGGTAATCGCACCTCTTTGTATCCACTGATGGCCTATCTAAAACTACATGGTGTTAGCAATCTTATCAGCTATGAGTATCAAAGCTCCGAGAGCACAGAAAAAGCTGCATTAAATCTGCAAAGGTTTATAAAGAAAAATATAAAAGGTGGC
>CAZBDM010000267.1:0-6376 GCA_964490675.1 uncultured Oligoflexales bacterium | reverse complement strand
GTAAAGCTGGCTTGGCATTGTTTGATTTCCATTTCTCCACTTTCAGACGTAAGAGTCAACTGGACTCCAATATATCTTTGTACTTGAAAACGACCACTTTGCGTCCTAAAGTAAGCCGAGTGAAATCATTCCCATTTCTGTTTGTGCTTCTAAAGATCCTCTGGATCTAAGGATTTCTATAGATCCCATTTTTGTTTCAATGGAGGAATTTTGCCATGCGATTTGGTCTTCGATTTTTAAGGCCCCTGACAAAAAGTTGGTCGAAACGATTTTGGATTTAGATTTTTTCTAATTAAGCTTCTAATATTTAGCTTGTATCATGTACGCTAGTAATGCTGATGACGTATTTTTTCAAAAATAACAATGGCTGAAAAATATCGTTTGAAAAATCGAAACTCGTTTGATTGTCTCGTCAAAAGTGGTCAGCTCAATTTGAGCTTGGATATCTCAAACGATGCTGCAACGACGGTAACCAGGAATGTTTCATGTCTAGTTTGTTGGTTTTTTTTATCGCTATTCTGATGAGCTCGGTTTCCCTAGCCACACCAAAAGATGCTGTCTCAACATTCAAATCAGCAGCGCAGGAGCTGGTTAATCAAGGCTTTGCTGAAGGCGTCGGGGTCGCTGTTGTCAGCAGCGAAGGCATTATTTGGTCCGGTGGCTTTGGCCTTAGAGACAAAGAAAAAAATCTTCCTGTATCTGGAGATACGATCTTCCCTGTGGCATCTGTCAGTAAAATCTTTTTGGGGCTGAGTCTGGCAAACCTCTGGCAGCAGGGCCTTATCGACCCGCGAGCGAAGCTGACAGAGATTGCACCTGAAGTCCCCATATCAAACCCTTGGGAAGAGACACATCCACTTAGATTAATCCATCTGTTCGAGCATACCAGCGGTATTCAAGAAATCATTGCCCCTTGGTATCAAGACTCATTCCCCCCTTACATGCGCCAAATAAAGGCAATGAAGGATTATCTAAAACCAGCTCAGGTGAGTTGGCCTCCCGGCTCCACAGTTACCTACTCTAACTATAACTATATCGCAGCGTCCCACATGATCGAAAAGGTCACTGGGATGGACTTTGATCGTTATATGGAAAAAACCATCTTAAAACCCCTCAACATGAAGCACTCAAGCTTTCGCTTAAAAGAAGTCGATAAAGACCTTTTAGCTAAAGGCTATCGCTATGGTGAGAAAAAGCCGTTACCCTATTTCGAAGGGTTTTATCGCTCGGCAGCCGGACTTTTTTCTTCTCCCAACGATCTTGGAAATTTTATTTACGCTCTTTTAAGGACAGATAAATCTGCACTGCCAGATGCTTTTACCGACAAAGCACTCAACTGGATGGAAAAGCCAAAATCTGCGATCTCAGCTCGACAAGGTCTCAAACTCGGCCACGGACCAGGACTCGTTTCTAGACAAAGCAGAGGTCGTATTTTTATGGGCCACAATGGTATCATCGATGGCTTTTTGGCGACTCTTTACTACAACAGACAATTGGGTTTTGGATTTGCCCTGCTTTTTAATACACACACACTGCCAAAAGCAGCGAATCGAGGCAAATTTATCGATTTAATCCTGTCGACTTTTTTTGCCGACAAAACCATTGATCCTCCGCCAGAGCCCAAAAGCAAGCTGAGTCTAAAGCGCTTTGAAGGCTACTACCACTTCTACAATCCACGTTTTCCAGTCACCGGAAGCTTTGATCTTTTAAGCAAAGGAAGATGGGTCAAGGCACGAGATAACAAACTAATCGTCACCCCGATCCAAGGAGAGTCCTATGATCTATTTCCGACCTCGCAAGACAATTTTCGCAAGAGCTATGAAGTAGAAGCTAGCCATCACTTTGGAGTCAATGACCAAGGAGAGACCTATCAGCATCAGTTAATCAATAAATTCTATAAAAAGACGTCTTCTTTGTGGCCTTTGACACGCCTTTTTCTTTTTATCTTTTCTATTGTTGCCCTTGTTGCTTCAGGACTGTATGGATTGCTTCTGTTGTTTTCTGGGATGCTCCAAAAGAAGCCTTTTGGCGAAATCTTGAGTCAATCTGGTCTTAGTCCTTTACCCTTAGCAGTGCTAATGACTTGGTTGGCATTCTTACTACCCATGGACAATTCACGCATAGCTTTGACCATTAATGTAAACACGATCGTCTTTTATCTCGCGTCACTTCTCTTTGCACCAGCTGCGGTCCTTACTTTATTTGCTAACCTATACTTTGCTCATACTCACAATAGAGGGCGCCAGCTATACCTTATCAGCTCAGGCTTATTGATTGGCTTTCTAGGTTTTCTCTGTTTCTCATACGGACTGTTCGCCATTAAAATGTGGGACTTTGGCAATTAAGGAAACCAAAAAAATGAAACTAGCCCGATTTGATCGACTCATCTTTGAAGAACATGATTTTAGTTGATCGCACACATCGCAATAGTCAAACCTTTGCAGACCTATAGCTCTAAGACGAGCTCTAGCGTAAATAGATAAAACGTCCAAGTCGGACAAAAAGAATTTTTGCGTGTTTTGAGGACTGTAAGGATTACTACCGTTACGTTTCGCACTTCTACCCAGAGGAAGGAGACTTCCCCGGATCTAGTGGTACTCTGCTCAGCAAAGGCTATAACCACATAGCCCTCGCTCCAGGAGATTATAATGGCTGTGAGTTTACCCTAGCCCACGAACTGACTCATGACTTAACATCCGATCTAGACCTTCCTTTGTGGCTCGATGAAGCTCTTGCTGTAACTAACGAAAATCAATTAATGGGTTTGCGGTCTTTAACTCTTGATGACATTCAAAAACAAGAAGCCATCAACTATTGGCGCAACCGTGACATATTTGAATTATTTGCGGGTACTTCATTTAACGATGTTGAAGGCAGCAAAGCGAGTTATCTTTTGGCGGAGATGATATTTCTGAAAATCCTCAATGCTCCGCAGAAAAAAGTAATCGCATTTCTCAAGGCAGCAAATCCAAAGGATGGCGGGGAGAGCGCCGCCTTGGATTTCTTAGGCAAATCTATACTAGAATTTGCAGAAGATGTACTTGGAAAAGGGCCATGGATTCCTGACATTTGACACACTAAAAACCAATCAGCAAGATAAAATCGAAGGTCATTGTGGGTTGGAGTCATGCACGATTTACTTTTCCTAGCCAAAAAATCTTATCTATCTGAACTTCTGAAGTTTTCACTGGACAAAGCCAGATAACCTAGATCAACCGAATATGATTATTTTAAAGGATTATGCCGTCGCAATTTTTGTTTCAAGCTCAACAAGAAATCCGACTTGATTACTGAGTTGGATCAGTAATTGCAGTTTTTCAGATGTTGCCGTTAACTTATTGCAATAACGAGATATGCAGTGTCTATATTGAGTACAAATGTCAGTTTTATGATATGAAATCAACAAAAACAGCGGCTTATCTGGAGCAAACTGTTGAGATCCTTCTTTTTTTTCATGATTCTGTTAGTCGGTTTAGGCGCCTGCCAACCAGAACCGCATTACCAGCTGTCTACAATTGGGAGCATCTCCTATTGTGACCGCTATATCGCCACGGGATTAGTTACACAGGCTGTTTCTTCAGAACAAGTGGCTATTGAGCTATCCGATCTCATTGAAGAGAAATTCATAAAACGAGCCCCTCTAAGAAATCGGACAGAGACTATTTCTCAGCACAAATGTCTTAGAGAGCTGATCAAAAATCTCAATGATACCGTCGACCAATCAGGCGACGGATCTTCCATTCACAGGGCATCACTTAACCGTCTCTATATCAGCATTCAATCAGCATTAATGGCAACCAAGAAAAGAATGGTCGGATCGTTAATTGGTAGAACAGAAATAAATGATCTAGTCAATGATCGTCTAACACGTGATGCTTTTATTTTAGCTGGTAGTTGGCAAATAAAACCCTTTCATCTTATGTCTCGCATGGATGAGGAAAGCTTTGAAGAAAGTCAATTTGAGGCTCTGAGAGCGCTCATCCCATCAACTGCAATGGAGCCCAACTACATCGCATTGGCGGAAAGTGACTTACATAGGTACGCATACTACTACAATCTCCTGGGTGATGATCAAGATAAACTGGCAATGCTCAACGAAATCGTATTTGGCTTTTTATTCCGTGGCAGCTTCTACTTTTCAGATAAAGCAATTGATTATATTACAGGCCTCAAGCAAGCACATCTTTCCATCGATGGTGTTTCTAAGCCCAACATTGGTATCCCCTGGAAGAAAGACAATATTTCTGATGAAATGAAAGCTTATCGCCAGCAAGTCGTTGAATACGACCTTTTTCTTCAACGCAACTGGCGCTTCCCAGAGGTCATAGAGATACTGAGAAAAGCAATCGCATCCTATGAACACTCACAGGAACTTCTAGAAAGTTTTGATCAATCCCTCCAGGAGCACAAAGAAAAATTTCGGCGTGCCTATAACTATAAAGGCGTCTTGATAAAAGAAGGGGATATCGGTGTAGAAATGATTACAACAGGCTTTATCTTTGAAGTCTTCCTTAGTATTGCCGACTACCAACCCTTATTGAATCATGCTTTCTTGATCAGTTATGAAGAGGACGAGCAAGGATATCCATATTACTATTTTAACGAGATGAACATTGGAGGTTTAACTTACAACCCGATGCAAGACATCGCTCTCGATGGTACGTTTATCGTTAGACCTAAACAGGTCCCTCAAAGAGGTTTTACTGCAGCAGCAAATCTTAGAGCACTACAATTCACCAAAACGGTTTACGATCTCACCTTCTCTAACGCTGCTAATCGTGACTCATCACAACCATTGCTGTCCTACTGTAGTAAATTGATTGACGACTATTATAAAACTGGATTCGATCCTCAAATCAGCAGGCCTTCACCTTTTGATAATCGTGGGGACGTTTCGTTGTTTTCGCAAGATGCAAAAAATCTTCTTAGCGCTTATGGCATCAATCCTTCCCAACAAATTTTTTTACCTGACGATCTTCATTATTCGAGAGATACCGATATCTTGGCTTGGCTTCCAGGAAACAATGACGACTTTGCCAGCCCACACTTTAAAGTTGCCCAAGCAATCTTTCAACAAATGGTGAAAGACCATCGGCAGTTGATTCTTAATCACGACTTTAGGCACATTGACTTTGTCGAACGTCGGTTGCTCGACTTAAGCTTCTCTCAAGCTAACTTTAAAGGCACAGACGTCGATCGATTTAATCAGCTTTCTACTGGGCAAAGCCGTTATCGACAGATAAAAATTTTAACCGTTCTATTGAATTATTTAAGATTTGAAGAGGAGATTGCTGAACAGTACTTCCTCGAATTCTCTGACCAAATAAACCTCGATATTTTTATGGCGAGATATCGTCACGAAATTTACCCGCTCATTGCTGATCTTTTCGAGATAGACGGTCCATGATTAAAAAGTTCATCAACTCGTTATCTCGCAAAAATTACTTTCTATCTCCAGATAATTTACGATGACAGCGCCAAAGTTGAAGAAGCTGCGAATTATGATATAGAAGCAATAGACATCAACAAAAAATGGTTCTTCAACATCGCTGCAGACCTTGTCGGTTGAGAAAACCAACTGCAATGACTCCCGCAAGGCTACTATTGCAAACAAACCAAATTTTATAGGTCGAGAAACAAACGACTGAACTGATAAGTCATCCAACTAAAGAGATAAGCAAGACTTAACATGTAGACAAAAGATACAGCCGGCCACTTCCACCCCATTGTTTCCCGCCGCATAGCCGCAAACGTCGCCAGACACTGAGGAGAAAAGATATACCAGATAAGAAGACTGAGACCAGTGGCTAAGCTCCACTGATTAGATATTTTTTGTTGTAGGCTTTCGACCTGTCGGTCTTGTTCTTGCGCCTCAACAGCAAACAATGTGGCAAGAGCGCCGACCATCACTTCTCTGGCACCAAAACCAGGTATGAGACCTGTTGCTATGCGCCAATCAAACCCTAAGGGCGCAACAACCGGGGCAATGACATGACCGATACGACCAGCAAAGCTATAGTGAATCGCTGGTTCCTGCCAATCAGCAGGGGGCCTCGGAAATGTCGACAGCACCCATAAAACGACAGCGACCGCCATGATTACAGTTCCAGCCTTTTTGGTAAAAACCTTAGCACGCAGCCAAATACTGGTGATGATATTGCGCATATCCGGCCAGCGGTAAGTAGGGAGTTCAAGGAGAAGTGGGGTCTTTGGTCCCTTTAACAAAAAGATCTTCATAAAAAATGCTGAAAAAAGTGCTGAAAGTGTGCCGAAGACAAACAGAGAAAACATAACGACACCTTGCAGATTAAAAACGCCCGCAACGGTTTGATCGGGGATAAAAGCTCCTATTAATAAAACATAAACGGGAAGCCTG
>CAZBDM010000266.1:3111-6394 GCA_964490675.1 uncultured Oligoflexales bacterium | reverse complement strand
ATATTTTCTATTGGTCAGATTTAGGCTTTATTCCCATGCGTATTTGGGGGATCGTCCAAAACTTTACACTTTTGGCAGTGCCGCTGTTTGTCTTCATGGGAATTATGCTCGAAAAGTCAGGTATGGCAGAAGAGCTTTTGGATTCAATGTCAAAGATTATGAGTGGTGTCAAAGGAAGTCTCGCTTATGCTGTCATCATAGTTGGAGCCATTCTTGCCGCTTCTACCGGTATTGTCGGTGCAACAGTCATTACACTAGGAGTTTTGACTCTCCCAGCAATGTTATCGCGGGGGTATGATAAACGCTTGGTTTGCGGGACGATTGCCGCCTCAGGAACCCTCGGCCAGATCATTCCACCATCGATTGTATTAGTGCTACTTGGTGATATCATGAATGTCGACGTTGGGGATATTTTTGTCGGGGCGATGATTCCTGGGTTAATCCTTGTTGCACTTTATCTTGCCTATGTAACTCTAAAGTCAAGTATGCAGCCCGATCTTGTTCCCGATCCTGAGGAGAACCGAAAAAAATCGATCAAAGATATCGGCCGGCTTGTCGTAACGCTTCTTCCTGCTCTGGTACTGATGATCATCGTGTTAGGAACGATTTTGTTTGGTATTGCTTCTCCTACCGAAGCCGCAGCATGTGGTGCATCAGGGGCTGTTATTATTACAGCACTGAAAAGACGACTTAGTAAAAAAATACTATACGAGGTGATGCATTCAACCGCCCGAATCTCAGCAATGGTGTTTACTATTTTAATCGGTGCACAGTTTTTTGGAGTTGTTTTCAGAGGTCTCTCCGGTGACGAATTTATTTCAGACCTTATTGGTCAACTTGGAGTAGGTCGGATTTGGATCCTATTCGCAATCATGGTATTGATCTTTGTTTTAGGATTCTTCCTCGATTTTCTGGAGATTTGTTTCATCGTTATACCGATCGTCTTTCCCGTCTTAAACAGCCTGGGGTATGATCCAATTTGGCTCGCGATTCTCATTGCAGTTAATTTGCAAACCTCGTTTTTAACGCCTCCATTTGGATTTGCATTATTTTATTTGAAAGGCGTAACCCCAGAAGAAGTTAAGACGAGCGATATTTATCGAGGCATCATTCCTTTTGTTATGATTCAGATCGTCGCTCTTGTCGTGCTTATTTTATTTCCTAACCTAACTCTTTGGTTACCAAAAGTAGTGTTTGCTCAGTAAATCAAAATGATGTTTTGTGAATTCCTCAAGCATGCTGCATTTCTTCAACTAATTCAGTGTTATTCACTGGTTCCTTCCGTTTTTATTCTTTAAGTTTCTAAATTTTTTGATCTTTTTGCCGATTAAAACCTAAATATGTATCCGTGTTTTGTAAGGACAAATGATGGAGACATTCAAGGCAATCATTCGAGATTCTGTTGCTGCTAATGCCCACCAAGTTATGTTAACGGTCGGTAAGGAACCAGATATTGTCGATGATGTCGGTATGGCTACCATTGAAGGTTTTCAGACTTGCACTCCCGAATGGATTAACAACCTCTTTGGTTTTTTGTTTCCAAACGATCAGGATGCACTTGCAAGCGGGCAACCCGTAAAAGGTATTCTAAACATTCCTAATCTAGGAAAAGTTTTACTGATCGGACAAAAGTCTCAAGAGAGTTTTTTGAATCTCTATTTCCCAGGAGCTGGTGAGCAGCTTTTTCATAATGATTGGGACCGCTTTATTAATCCAGGCCAAGCTATAAATCAGAATGTAGTGGCAAACCTACAAGCCACCGCCAATCCTATGCCTGTCGCACCACCACAAAATCCTGCGCCTATGGGGATTCCACAAGATCAAGAGATGCAGTATTCAGATGAAGAAGCGATTCCGGTGGCAGAAAATCATCCTGCAATGATAGACCCTCCACCGCTCCCGAATCTTGATGAAGACATTCCACATTCCCTTCCGAACTACGAACAACCGGTCATGCAATCTAGCTATGATCAAGTGCATATGCAGCCCAGTTATGGTCAAGCTGCACTTAAAATAGCAGAGCCTTACGAGCAGCAAGAAATCAATAAAGAAGAAATTCTAGAAAACGCATTTAGTGAAGACGACGGAGGCCGGATTCTCATTTCTGATGGAAGCAGTCCCTTAGATAAGCTTCTTATTAGCATGATTGAAAGACAAGCCAGTGATCTTCACTTAACAGTAGGGCAACCTGTTACCTTTCGCATCAATGGTGATATCGTCAGGCTGCAAACAGCAAGTTTAAATCTAGAAGACTTGAAGAAATTTCTCATTCCGATCGTTCCTGAAAGAAATGCTCTTGAGTTTGCCGATATCTTTGATACTGATTTTGCTTATGAAATTAGAAATGTGGCAAGATTTCGCATAAATCTTTTTAAAGATAATCATGGTCTTGGATGTGTCATAAGATTTATACCGAACGAGATCCCCAAGTTAGAGTCCTTAAACGCGCCAAAGACCGTTGCTGACTTCTGTCGCTTAAGCAAAGGTTTGGTACTTGTGACCGGTCCAACAGGTAGCGGTAAATCAACAACCTTAGCAGCCATGATTGATTTGATTAACGAAACCAGATCTGACCACATCATAACGATAGAAGATCCAATCGAATTTGTTCATAGCCAGAAAAAGTGTTTAATCAATCAAAGAGAAGTCGGACGTCATACCACTTCCTTTGATCGTGCATTAAAAGCAGCGCTCAGAGAAGATCCAGATGTTATTCTCGTAGGTGAGATGAGAGATTTAAAAACAGTATCAGCCGCTCTTGAAATGGCTGAAACAGGACATCTCGTCTTAGGAACTCTTCACACAAACACAGCGGTTTCAACAATCGACCGTATCATAGATATCTTTCCCGGCGATCAGCAATCACAAGTAAGAACCATGCTTTCAAGTACCTTAAAAGGCGTCATTTCTCAAACGCTCCTAAAGAAGCGTGAAGGAGGGATGATAGCCGCCTATGAGATCTTAGTCAGTAATGATGCAGTCGCAAGTCTGATTCGTGAATCAAAGAACTATATGATTCAAAATCACATGCAAACCCAAAAAGGCGATGGCAACATCACTCAAAACGACGCACTCATCGCCCTTCTTATGCAAAAATATATCAATTTCTCAGAAGCATGGAATCATGCTAGCGATAAAAAAGCCTTTGTTGACCTAGCCAGAAGACGTGGTATTCCCATAAACTTTGATGGTGTGAGTCCTATGGATAGAGGACTAATAGCCAAGTAGATTTTGCTGAAAAAAGCGAACTGCGGCGTTGTCTGCAGAAATCCTTCGTCGCTGT
>CAZBDM010000266.1:0-3011 GCA_964490675.1 uncultured Oligoflexales bacterium | reverse complement strand
ACGGGTCATGTACTATCTCCTCAGGATTTCTTTGACGCCTTGCATTTCATCTTTTTTCAGCAAAATCTAGTATAAAGCGAACTGCGGCGTTGTCTGCAGAAATCCTTCGTCGCTGTACGGGTCATGTACTATCTCCTCAGGATTTCTTTGACGCCTTGCATTTCATCTTTTAGCTCAGATTAAAATGTCAATGGATTACATGCGCTTCGGTGCATTTATGCCAAGCACTTCTAGACCTGTTTTGATCACTTGTCCACTCGCGTAAGCCAGTGAAAGTCGTGCTCGTTTTAGTTCTTCTGTTTCTGCCTTACCGATAGGACACTGGTTGTAAAAGACATTAAAAAGCTTACCAAGGTCGTAAAGATATGAGCAGAGATGAATTGGTTTTAATTGATCGACACTTTGCATGACGATGTTGTTAAAGAGGCTCAGTTTGATCATTAAATTCTTCTCGGCATCTTCTTTTAAGGCTTCCCAACTGACGTTATTGGTATCTGAATTAAAACCCAACTTGTCGCCGAGAGAACAAATACGCGCATAAACATACTGCAGGTAGGGGCCGGTTTCACCATCAAGTTTCAGCCATTCATCCATGTCAAAGACGATTTTTCGATTATTATCGATGCGTATCATACCAAATTTAATCGCACCATTGGCGATAGCGGTCGCTGTTTTTTCGACTTCATCTTCGCTCCACGTCTGTTCTGTGTCACTGAGATATTTATTGAGATAGTCCTTTTTAATCTTATCTTCCATTTGCTCAATAAGAGTGGTGAGAGGGACAATATTACCCTTGCGTGAGCTCATTCCTCCATCAGGAAGCTCGACCATTGCGTACTGTAAATGAAAACAGTCCTTCGCCTTTTCAAAGCCGATTTTTTCTAGAACTTTGAAGACCTGTTTAAAGTGGTGTGCCTGTCGAAAGTCGACGATATAAATATTTCTATCGACACCGAATTCTTCAAACTTTACCTTAGCAAGCTCAATATCTTTAGTCGCATAAAGACCGGTACCGTCCGATTTGACCAACATACAAAAACCGAGATCGTCATCATTAAGATTCATACCGATGGCACCCTGATCTTTAATCAGCAAGCCTTTTTCATGAAGTTCGTGCGCATAAGCCAACGACTTGGCGTCCATTTCAGACTCCCAAAACCAACGATCAAAGCTGACATCGGCCCATGCGTATGCCTCTTCCATAAGATCGATCGACCATTTCCTTGTTTCACGCCAAAGATCGTAAAATTCACCCCGTTCATCATGAATCTGCTTTAAAATATCTGTCAACTGACGACGATTTTCTTCTTCTTTATCGGTACCTTTTTCGTTTTCGAGTTTTTCATTAGCGAGAGTATAGATCTTTCCGAGCCAGTCGCCTTTTGCTGATTCTGGTACTGCTTCTTTGTTGTGGTATTCAAGATACCAAAGACACTTTGCTACGTGCGTACCGACATCTCCTGGATAAGTGACAGCGATAACATCTTCTCCAGCGTAGCGACAAAGTCTCACAACTGCATTTCCTAGGCAGAGATTGCGCATATGACCGACGTGAAGAATTTTATGAGTATTTGGTTGTGAGTATTCGATCATTGTTCGATCTTGGCGATCACTTAATTTTTTTTCGAAAAATTCACCTTTAATAATGGCAGAGATAAGATGCTCTCCTAAGTAGCGGGGCTTGAGTTTGAAATTAACATAAGGCCCGGTCGCAACTGCCGACTCAATCATCTGATGCTCTGGGAAGGACTCGCAGATTTTAGTGGCAATAGCTGGTGGCGCTGCACGCAGCTTTTTGGCTAAAGGAAAGCAAGGGAAAGCGAAGTGACCCATGTCTGGTTTAGGGGGCTCGACGAGACTTAGGTATATTTCTTTGAGTTCAAGTTTTTCACCTTCATATATGTCTTCAATAGTCGATTGAATAAGCTGACTTAATGCTACAAAAATTTCGTTATGTAAAACGGTCATAAATGATTTTTCTCCACGCGCTAGGCGTCCAAAAGAGTATGGAAAAAACTATTAAACACGGCCCCTGTCGATCCGTATCCACAGCCTGGATAATCTTCGCTCCAGTTCCAGGCAGAGGCAAATATATCAAAATGTACGGTAGGATACTTGGCAAAACTTTTCAAAAAATGCGCCGCAACGCAAGACTTGCCTCCTTTGGAAGCCATCCCAGGCAAGTGTCCCATATTGGTCAGGTCACCGGCAGGGTGTGAATTACCTTCGGCAAAAGGCAAAAATTCATGCCAAAAGCGAAATCCTTCCCCCCAACAATCGGCTTTTTCACTTAGTTTTCTTTCAAACTGTTGGTCACCGAAGTAAACCCCTGTGAAAAAGTTTGAGTATTGCCAGAGCGCCGCTGTTGTTAGTGTCGCGGCAATATAAGTTTTCTGAGGTTTGAAAATGTCATGACAGTAGCTCAGAGCATCGGCCAGAATCAGCCGTCCTTCAGCATCGGTATGTTCGATAATGACCTTCTTTTTACTATGGGAACGAATGATCGATCCTGGCTTCATCGATTTTTCGGCGACAAGATTCTCACAACAAGGAATGGCCAAGATCAGTGATTGAGGTGATTTTGCTTTCACCAAAGTCATAAAGAGATGTGACATCAGTGCAGCACCTGCCATATCGTTTTTCATACAATTGACATACGACTCATGCGGTTTGACGTTAATTCCTCCTGTATCAAAAGTAACGCCTTTGCCAAGTAGCAAGGTCGTGGGCTTATCCGGGTCGTAATTATGCGTGAGTATGTGAAGCCTAGAAGGTGATCTTTGGCTGGCTTGGCCAACGGCTAAAAGAAGATTCATACCTTGTGATTTTAAGTCTTCTTCATTGAGTGACATAAACCCACAATTGTGAGTAGCGGCGAATTCTTTTAATGATTGCCCTATCGTCAATGAGGTCATTTCATCGGGATTTGCATTGACCCACCGGCGAAATTCAAGCTGTCCATTGCGCCGTAAGTTGTGGATTGAACGCTCTTCGTTCGATACTTTGTCATT
>CAZBDM010000265.1:2243-6399 GCA_964490675.1 uncultured Oligoflexales bacterium | reverse complement strand
TGGATTGCAGGTGTTTTTTTATGAGAAATCCGGGCTAGAACCAATGATGCTTTTGCAGCCGCAATGAACCTAAACATCAACCTGAAAATGGGACATAAAGCAGTTTATTTCGCCAATACCTACGATGCTGGTGTTGAGCAAAACACTGAGCTTTGCGCACACATCCCAGCTCCTCCATGTGGAAATGCAATGGTCGGAACTGATGGTGGCGAAGGGTTCGTACGCCCTCACGAAGGTATCAACTTCGTTGGTGATCTCAATGGCAACCGCGATAGCTTCGCTAATGTCACTGCAAAGATCATTGTTGAGCGCATTCAGTAATTTAAAAGTTTCTTACTTATTTTTTCAATCGTCATTCTGAGGCGAAGCCAATCAAACGCAACAGTGCTAAGCTTCGCCCAGAATGACTCAAACAAAGGGATTTGATAATGTTAAAGTATGTTTTATCAATTGCGGTATTGTTTTCCGCAGCTATGGCACAGGCTCTACCAGAAAAATACGTCGTCGTGCCCAACAGAAGCGACTCAACTATTACTCTCGTTAGCACCCCTCAGGGTGAGGTGATTAAGCAGATCACAGCGGAAGATACTGGTTTCATGTTCGAGCCTATCTACGCATCAAGTCTTCCTAACTACAAAATGGTCGCCGTATCAGACCGTAGAAACAGTCAGCTGATCTTTTTTGATATCAACACTTTTAAATACCTCGGAGCTGTTCCTGCTTCTGAAGGCATGTTCCACATGTGGCCATCAAGCGACCAGAAAACAATCTATGCAGTTGCTGATATTGACCGCGTCGTTGATATCATCGAAATCAACCGATTTGGAGACAAGGTTGTTTATAAGAAGCAACAAATCAACCCAGGCATGCTTTTCGATTCTGGAAAGCCACACGATATCGTCGTCGACAACAAATATATCTTCGTAACCATGATTGGTGTTGAAGAAAACGACGGCAAAGTTGACTACGCTTTAAAATACGACAGAAAAACTCTTAAACTTCTTGCTCAGAAAAAGTTTACCTTTGACATTCACCTCGGTATTCCTAAGAAATCACGCTTTTTACTTGTACCTGAGCAAACAGCCGGTCGTCTAAACTTCGTCGACAAAGAAACCTTTAAAGTCGTTACAACTGTTGACAATGTGCCGGGTTCACACGGTATTTACTGGAACGATGATGCGTCAAAAGTTTACCTTGCAAACTTTGTTTCTAAAGGCCCTATGTCTCTGTACGAAGTCAGACAAAAAGTTGGCACAGACGATTATTCTGCACAGGTCATTCGTGTTCATGACCTTGATGATGCTAAAGCTCACAACATCACTGTCGACTTTGAGAACGGTGTCATGTTCGTCACTCATTCGGGTCCAAACGTCGATGGTATGCTCAACACATCAGTTTCGATGTTCTCAGTGAGTGGCGACTCTCGTTACATTAAAACGGTTACATCTGGGCTTAATCCGCTTGGAATTCTATTAGTGGATCAAATCCCATAATTTATAACCACTCTAATGCTATTCAAAGCGGTGACGCTTTGAATAGCTTTTTCAAAAACCATTCAAAGAACCAATGAAACAAAAAGGAAGAATAAAATGAAGACTCTATTTTCCATGGTTATAAAGACTATACTCTTGGCTTCTTTCATCACTTCAGCGACCACTTTTGCCGAAGATCAAGCAACTTATGAAGTGACGTTTACGAGCCTCTGGAATGCTGAAGATCATATCTCTTTTCCGCGTAATGCTCATTTTTCACCTGTTATTGCTATTAGCCACAATGCCGATTACGAAATGTTTAAACTCGGCAGCATGGCGACAACTGGCTTTGAACAAATGGCCGAGACAGGCGCGACCCGTCTACTGAAGCAAGAAATGGCTGACGCGCTAGATGCAGGACACATTTTTGACCTTGCTGAAAGCGAGGCGCTCTTCCCAAGAAGAGATGGCGACACACTCAGCTTTACGGTCACTCTCTCTAGAGACCACCCTTATCTCTCTCTTGCCACAATGATTGCCCCTAGCCCCGACTGGGTCGTTGGAGTGTCTAACCTTCAACTCATTAACGCAGGACATTTCATCAGTGAGTTGAGTGCTGATCTTTACGCCTTAAACGCTGGTACTGAAGAAGGTGATGTCGGTGGTAACTTCTCAATCAACAATAATGCAACTACACCGCAACAGCCTATCGCTCCACTTTATCGTGGGGAAGGATTTACGGCACCTTTTGCAAAAATAACAATAAAACGACTCTGAAAACGAGTTTTTGACAATCACTCCCACTTCTATCCCAGAAACTAAGGTTTCTGGGTCTGACGTAAATAATCAGCCAGCCTTTTTTGGTAAGTTTGGTTTTCTATTAATCAACGTAGACACTTTAAACATGTAAGTGTATTCCATGTCGGAGTAAGGCAAAAGCTTAAATGTTATTCACCAACATTTAAAGCTAGAAAAATGATAACACTATGTTATGAGAAGGGATTAAAAGTCGATCGATGATAGGCAAGACTCTGTAGGAACAAAAAATGCAACTAAAATACTTAGAGTTTCTCCATCCCAAATCTCTCAAACTCCTGACCGATCAGCTACAAAGCCATGTATCTGGACGTTTGTGGTTAAAGGTCTTGATCGCCATGTTTTTAGGGATGCTTACGGGAGTCCTACTTGGCCCCGGCACTGGAATCGTGCCTGCACAATTAGCGAGTCTTATCGGTGATTGGCTAGCCCTCCCCGGCCAACTCTTTCTGTCGGTGATTCAAATGATCGTTGTGCCTCTTGTCTTTGCTTCAATAATTTTAGGTATCGCTTCGAGCGAGAATTTAGAACAGCTCAAAAAGATCGGCCTGAGTTCCGTCATCTTTTTCGTCATCACAACGACCCTGGCGCTTGTCATAGGGATCACACTCGCATCGATCATCAAACCAGGAGCTGCAATCGAATCTGAACTCGTTCGGCAAGCGATTGGTGATATCAGTCAAGTCAAAAACAACGACGTAAACCCTCCATCCTTAGCGAGTCTGCCGGATAAGCTTGTCAACATGGTACCGACCAACCCACTCGGCGCGATGCTCAACCTAGAAATGCTGCAAATCGTCATACTCGCAGTCATTTTTGGAATCGCACTGGTTTCGATGGTTCCCAAACAGTCAGCCCCCCTTCTTGAATTGCTCGGATCTTTGCAAGAAGTCTGTATGACAATCGTAAGATGGGCGATGATGCTGGCGCCTATTGCGGTCTTTGGCCTTATGGCACGAGTCATGACTAAGATTGGTTTTGAAGTCTTGTTTGGAATGATGATTTATGTTGGAACCGTGCTGTTAGGCTTTGTGCTGTTGTTTGTGATTTACATGTTGATCTATAGCTTATCGACCAAGCAGTCTCCTTTTTTGTTTATAAAGAAAACTCGCGAGCTCCTGCTCCTCGCTTTCTCAACCTCTAGCTCTGCTGCAGTTATGCCACTTTCCATCAAAACCGCTGAGGAAGCGTTCGGCGTGAAGCCTTCTATCTCACAATTTGTTATTCCTCTTGGAGCAACGATCAACATGAATGGCACTGCCCTTTATCAAGGAGTGGCAACGATTTTTCTCGCTCAAATTTTTGGCGTTGATCTTTCCCTAGGAGCCCTATCGATCTTGGTCCTCACTGCTGTTGGAGCATCGATTGGTTCACCGGCAACTCCTGGGGTCGGCATCGTTATTTTGTCGATGGTTATGAGTACAGTTGGTATTCCAGCTGCTGGAATCGCTCTCATTATGGGTGTTGATCGGATTTTAGATATGAGCCGCACTTCAGTTAATGTTGCCGGAGATATTGTTGCCGCGACCTTTTTAGACAAAATAATCTCAGTTGATGTCAAGCCCCAGAAATCTGTTCAGACAACCTGAGATCCTAATAATAGTAGAAAGGATGATAAAGCCGATAACGCCCAACGACTTTTGGATATTCCCCATCAAGCAGATCCATCAATCCCGTCCGGTAACCGGTCGTCCAAATGTTAAACACGACATAGCGTCCGGCAGCATTTTTCTGGTCACTGACAAAACCAATATGGTCGTAAATCGTCCCATTATTCACACCTGTATCGAAAAGAACAATATCTCCTGGTAACCAGTCCTGCGTATTGACATCATGACCAATAACTATTGCATGCGCATCAAAGAAAG
>CAZBDM010000265.1:0-2233 GCA_964490675.1 uncultured Oligoflexales bacterium | reverse complement strand
TAGGGTTCTTGTGCGACGATGATCAATCGAGTAGTTCGCTCTCTTGACTTTAGGGTAGCGTTTCGGGTTATTGAGAATATCTTCATGGACAAGAGCCTGTAAATCAATACCGACTTGGCGCAATACACGCACGATAATATCGGTACAAACCGCGTGGCTTGTTTCAAAGTCACCATTGGGATAGGAAAGGGGAATCAGAGAAGCGGCATAGTCGCTGTAAACAGCGTTTTGTTTAGAAATACTGGGGATGCTCTTTATTATTGCTTGGTTGATGTAGTCGGGAGTGTCTAGAAGATCATGGTGCTCCATCGAACGATAGATTTCTACGTGGGTTTTTAGGCCTGCTATTTGACTTTTTAACTTTAAAAAATCTTTTTCGTTCAAAGCAATCGATCCACCTTTGAGCGCAACTGTCTTACTCCCCCCTTGTATCAGAACCCCACCGCCTAGCTTGCTGTTCTGAGGAGGAAGCTTCTGTTGATCGTTGGCTCTAATAATCTCATCGTACTGCTTTTTGTTAATCAGTTTTGCCTCAAGACCTCTCCTAGCATCTTCTTTTGATGGGTAAGAGAGCGTGAATGCAACACCCCCTCGGCTTTTATCCTTCGGCACCAAGATCGACGAGATATAAAAGGATCCGATCGGTGTTATTTGGTCATCCGCATGCGTCTTATCTTGCTGCCAATTCCCGCTGACCTTGATGGGAAAAACTGAAATCGTCTTTTCGTTTTTGATGACAAAGAGTTGGCGTTCTTTTTTGAAGATCTTTACCCAAGTCGCTTGTCGCAAAGGATGGTAAGCTCGGACCTCACTAGAGTTCAAAGAAAAGACTGACAACAAGAAACCGCAACTAAAAAAAGTTGTAAAAAGACCATTCAACACAGCTGTCCTCATCCCCCCACGATCTCTTCATTACCGATAAACTGGAGTCATTATACATGACTAGACTTCCAATTGACTCAGAGATCTCGCTTTAAGATTAACTCCTTTGATTTATTGAACTTATTACGATGCCATTAATTCTTTTTTTATAAATAGGAATTTGCATTTTGGCGCGATAGAGGGTACATACAGTGGGATTTCTCGCGAGTTAATCAATCAAAAACATTCAACAGACAGGAGATCTTATGAAGAAAATTCTATGTTTAACTTTACTTATGACTTTTCTGCCACCAACAATAAGTCATGCAACTGACACCCCTCCGGACAATTACGATGGAAATTACGATGGCTTTGTTTGCTCTCACCCAAACGCTGGAGTCGTTCACAACATCGGGATCGTGTTTTACAAGGGGAAATATCACGCCAAAGTCTGGAGCGTAAACCTTCTAAGCGAAGACTCACCGAAAGCTCGGTCTGGCTTTTATGAAGATCGCGATGATGGTGGCTTTCACATTATTTGGAGTGATCTCGATAAAGAAGGAGAGATCGTTGAACTCTCCATTGTATTCAGTGAGAGTCATTTTCCGAACGGCAAAGAAGATCTTTTTCGCTCCAGAGAACTTTCAGGGAACTATCACAACCTAAGTACCGGTTCTCTCTTCGCGGTCAATTGCTACAGAGTTCTTGACTGATTAACAAAGAAAAATAAGGAGTAAACGATGAATAGAGTAAAGTATTATTTGGCAAGTTTTTTGCTTATTCTCGGCCTAACTGCACATGCAGAAGATGAATCTCAAGCAATCCCTCAAGATTCTGTCAAGAATTTATCTTGTGTCGTTAAGATTACAGGCGTGGGAGACAGCGGTGAAGTTGAGAATTCGGCTTTTTGGATGACACACCATCGCGAGCCTTTTGAAATAGTCAAAGACGATCTTCATTACGAAGCTGAATTCAATTCCTATCGCGATGCATACACTTACGAAGGCGTCAAGCCTAATGGCCTCCCTTACAAAGTTGTGGTCGCCATCTTTAACGATGGAGAGAGGTTACAAATAAGAACATTGACCGATCAACAGTCCAAATCACCAAGTGGAGTCTTTCGATTGTTAACCGATGGCATCGAGCCTTACAGTCGCTTGTCTTCCTATTGGTTACTAAATCCTAACCTTGAAGATTTAACCAGCCTCTACAATCCTATTTCAGGAAGAGATGGAGTAGAAATCCACTGCATTCGGCTTTATTAAGCGTAATGAGCTCTTTTATCAGGATGCTGGCGAAAAACCTCTTGCTTCAGCTCTGACTTTTACCCATAAGTTAACTCCTCCATGAATGCTATTCGCTCATGAAGTTT
>CAZBDM010000264.1:3889-6406 GCA_964490675.1 uncultured Oligoflexales bacterium | reverse complement strand
TGGGACCATAACTTTTTAGGAGGAAACTTTTGACTTGTTTTCGTTGCCAAGTTTTAGCAGCGTTATGCTTTGCTTGCCTTTCAGGCAGCTCACTTACGCATGCCGGCGACGACAACAAAAAGACTCGCCAAAGAAAACTTCCCCCACGCATCTGCGCAATTGACATCCAAGAATCGCTCATCAAAGATCCGTATACTGGCTTCGCAAGTCTTCGCACTTGGCTGCGCATTGAAGAAGGATCGATTGCCTCTCTAAGTCCAGCTGTTTTCAACTTCGTCGCCCGAAGAGCTCTTAATCGATCTACAAAAAGATTCAATCTCGATACGATTGAAATGATTCGAGAAGGACTGCTCCCTGCTAAAAAAGCGGTCCTTCAGCTAGAAGACTTAGTGACAAAAACATCGGGAGAACTTGCCGGTCTCGCGCAAACCTTGAGTCACATGAAAGATCGTCATCCAGATCCACAAGCTTTTGAAAGAATGGCAGCCCGTTTGCGTCGAAACGCCGCATCCATCACTGTCAAACACAGCAAACCTGGGCGCTCAGCCACGGTCGCTGAACGCGCTGAATACCAAAAGTGGCAATATCTTTGGAATCAGGTTAAAACCAACCAAGGCCGTCACAATCCACGCTATCCGAAAGAATTTTACGAATACATGCGAAGCTTCACAACTAGCGCCTATTCAGTTTGGTCGGAAGTCTTGGTCGCGCTAACTTACCGGGACGTGTTTGGTGTGTCAATTCCAGTGTCGACTTTAAGGAAGTATAAGTTCTTTAAAGATAATCCCATCCCTGAAGATCTCTTTAATGCAGAAGTTGATGTACTGGTTAAAGTCGATGGTCGATGGCGCATCATCGAGGTAAAAAACTATACTGAAGGACGCCTTTTTGGTTCCAACTTTGCAGCGGAAACCCGTCAACTTGAAAAGCTTAAGCGCCTTGAGGCTTTTTTTGACGGACCGGTAGATTTCGCGCTTACTTCCATGACTGGGTTTAAACCTATCGCTGTCGAGTGGCTACGTTCTAATGGTTTTTTGTTGTCTGGACCCGTAAGGCTGCAAAAGAAAGACGCCCACTGCTTATTGATCTCTTCAGAAGGTCGCGATTGATTTCAATAGGACGTCTGTAGATCTGCAATAAACTTTGTACTTCTTTGGAGAAATCACCCTGTTTTTTTGATCCACTTCTACTTCGTAACACACTACATATATTTCATTTTTTCTGGGTCTTGGTGGCTGGTATTCAGTCAGGCACACCGACTTCTTGAGCGCGATTCGTAAGGTGCGGACATGAGAACCTGGATTCAATCGATATTTTTCTATGGATTTTTATTGTTGTGAAATGATATTAAGGTAAGTTTGAGCCCGTCCTCGGGGGTCCAATTCGGGCAGTCATTTGAGGAAATTCGATACGCTATCCAGAAAGACAAAATTAAAGTGGAGATTCTTTTTGAGAGACATCGCCGACTGGTTTAGGCCCAGCTCGATCCTGAGTCTTGTCATCTTAGGCTTTTTGGTTGTACTCACCCCGTTTCTTGTCTCAATCTTTTTTGCGGCTGAATCGTTAGACCGACTCGCATCTAAAAACAGCCAATCAATAGAAAAAGTTGTCAAGATCACGCGAAACAATCGGCTTATATTTGACCAACTTAAAGGGATGGAAAGGGCATTAAAACAATACGATCTCTTTCAAGACAATCGTTTTAAAGAGTTGTTTTTCACACGCTACGAACAATTTCAAAAGGGACTCTACCAACTGAAGCAGTCTCAAGGCCATAAAAACTTTTCGACGACCATATTACCCCTCAGCGAGCAAGCAGCTCACATATCGGAAGTTTTGCAGTCAAAATCAGTCTCATCAAGCGATCTAGCTGAAGCAATCTCTACGATCTCAAGAATGTACGAAATCGTCGGCCAATTAAATGATGAGATCAATAAATCGGTTGATATGATAGTAGACGAAACAAGCCTTTCCTCCAATCAAGCTGAGTTGTTTTTATGGTGGCAAGCCTTACTGACCGCCCCTCTCACAATTTTGTTAATTGCTTTCTTTGCGCTTCTCATTGGCTCTGCTTTTCGCCAACTCGAACGCGCCATTCACAAAATCGGTGACTTTAAGCTTAATCGCCCCATCACAGTCACAGGTCCGAAGGATTTGCGATCTTTAGGGGAGCAATTGGACTGGCTACGTTTGAGGCTGCAGAATTTGGAAGATCAAAAAATGAAGTTTCTCCGACAAATGTCGCATGAGTTTAAGACACCGTTGGCAAATTTCAAAGAAGGAACCGATTTATTAGCAGACGAAATACCTGGCAAATTAACCCCAAATCAAAGGGAAGTCATAGATATCCTTCGCAAGAATGTCCTTCAAATCCAGCACCATATCGAAAATTTGCTGCAGTTTAATCACATCATCGTGAGAAAGCGATTAAACATCAGTTCGTTTTCTTTCAAAGAGCTCGTCGACGAGCTCATCAAGGTACATCACTTGACAACCGTTAGTAAAAGCTTGCAGATT
>CAZBDM010000264.1:0-3879 GCA_964490675.1 uncultured Oligoflexales bacterium | reverse complement strand
GCCAAGGTGAAGATGTTGAAATTTCCGCTGATAAACCGAAAATTCGTTCGGCAATAGATAATTTGATTTCCAACGCCATCAACTACTCACCTAAACATGAAAGTATTCTTATCAAGTGGCATGTCGAAGCGTCGAATCTTATTTTTAACGTTATTGATAGCGGACCTGGCATTATCCAGGAAGAACTCAATGAGGTTTTTAAGCCGTTCTATCAGGGTAAAGCAAAGAGAATAGGTCCGCTTCAAGGTTCAGGAATTGGACTTTCTGTCGCACTTGAGTGTATCAAAGCTCATAACGGTGCGATTCAAGTACGCAATAAAAAGACCCGAGGTACAAATTTTGAAGTCGTCTTGCCTTTAGGACGCCTAAAAGAGGCCTAACATGAAACAGTTCATTCTCCTTGTTGTAAACTTATCTGTTGTTGGATGTTCTTCTCTTGGTACTCAACAAGACTCAAAGTTCTTCACGAAAAAGCAAGAATTGATTGAATCTTGCTATCAAGAAAGCGCTTTAGTCAAATTTATCGACTACATGCAAAGCCTAGATAAAAAGACATTAATTGCTAACAAGCAGAGATTGCTAAGTTATTCCGAAACCAATCAAGACCCACTCGCAAGTTTGAAATACGCTTTGATTGCGTCTCATCTGGGTGAATCCTTGAAGGATCTAAACTCTGCTCTAGAAATATTCAATGAGCCTTTTTACAAAGCTCATTTAGCAAAAGTGGATTACGTTATTTTAGAAATATATAAATCACAGATTTTAGCAAAGATAAGCGCTAATAAAGCGAACTTTGCTCTTAATAGGCAACTCAAACAAGAGCAGCAAGCCCGCCAGAAGCTCAAAGAAAAGATAAAAAAACTATCAGCCATTGAAAGGTCCACAGACGCAAGAGAAAGAAAGGACAGCAATGGTTAATAGACAAGAAAACTTAATCTTACTAGTGGACGATGACGACGGCTTATTACGTCTTTTGACGATGCGCATGGAAGCGCAAGGTTACCGGGTCATCACTGCCAATAGTGCAGAAGAGGCGGCAACCTTGATTGAAATAAAAAGACCGGACGTCGTCATCAGTGATTTAAAGATGACTGGCAAAAGCGGCATGGATCTTTTCCGGTCAAATAAGAACAGCTTTCCATTCATGCCGTTCATTATCATGACAGCCCATGGCACAATCCCAGATGCTGTAGAAGCAACCCAAGAAGGAGTTTTCAGTTTTATACCCAAACCCATCGATAAAGATCGCCTTTTTGATCAAGTCGACAAAGCTCTTAAGATTTCTGGAGAAAGAAACAACGACCCTATCTTAAACGAAGGCGATATTGTTACTCGAAATCCATTTATGCGTCAAATTATCGACCAGGCTCTAAAAATCGCTTCTTCCAATGTCAGCGTCTTGATTAATGGCGATAGCGGCACAGGCAAAGAGCTTTTAGCGCAACTTATTCATAACAAAAGCGCCTACCGAGAAGGTCCATTTATCCCCGTCAATTGTAGCGCCATCCCAGAGCACCTGCTCGAGTCTGAACTTTTCGGTTTTGAAAAGGGGGCTTTTACCAGTGCTAACAAATCTCACAAAGGATTGTTTCAGGCAGCACATAAAGGAACTCTTTTTCTCGATGAAATTGGTGATATGCCTCTTTCACTACAGGCAAAATTGCTTAGAGTCTTACAAGAAAAAAGTCTAAGACCCTTAGGTAGCACGAAGATGATTGATGTCGATGTACGTCTGATCTATGCGACAAATATTGATTTGAAAAAGGCAGTGGAAGAAAAGAGGTTTAGAGACGATCTTTACTATCGCATCAAAGTCATGAATTTGAAATTGCCTCCACTTGAGCAACGTCGCGAGGATATCCCAATCCTCGCAAACCATTTTCTAGATAAATTGATTGGAAAGTATCAGAGCCCTACCCGCAATTTTTCCCCTGATGCTTTGCAAACGTTAATGTTTGCTGCATGGCCCGGTAACGTTAGGCAGCTTTATAATGTCGTAGAACAATTAGTGGTCTTGGCTCATTCACCGTTAATTTCAAAACAAGCTATCGAGCAAGTAATCGACAATCATTACGACGACTCTATGCCCTCGCTAGCAGAGGCCAAAAGTGAGTTTGAAAGAAACTACCTCATACGTCTTTTACAATTGGCAAACGGCAATGTTTCTCAAGCCGCATTAGCGGCCGACCGTAATCGTACTGACTTTTATAAATTGCTATCAAAGCACCACATCAAACCGTCAGATTTTAAAGAAGACGATTCATATTCTTCGCATTAACTTTAACACAAGCAAATGTCGGTCTAATGCGACAATCCAACCCTCTGATTTTATTAATTAAAACAATTTCCCACCGATGAGTGTCTGTCATGAGCGACAGTTTGGCGCACACTCTTGAAAATAATCTTACCCGCTTCTACGGCGCACACCATAACGTCCTATAATTATTCAAATAAATTTCCTTGGTACGTATGTTGCTGTAGGGTGCCTTCGTTGATGGATTGTGTTGTTTCAGATTCTCCAGCCAACACTGAACTTACTAAGGATTAAAAATATGATGACAGGTCTCCTTTACTTTTCTTGGATCGCTTATGGGTTGATCACGGTAGCGATGTCTTTACAAACCTACGACAAACGGGGTCTTGTCAAAGACCATCTGCCTGTTAAGTATCTTATCTATTTTTCGGTTGCGCTAGGTATGTACTTGTGGCGACAAGACCCGTCAGAGCTTATCATTTTTATCGCCATCGGCGCCGGGGCTGGTCTACTCGGGCAGTGGCTTTTTAAAAATTACTCTTCGGCAGGACAAGGATTCCTCGAGACCAGTCTCATAACTTCCCTCTTAAGTTTTGTCTGGATGTCGGACATACTGATCAACATCGGCATTGCTAGTTGGATTCGGTACCCTATTTACATAGGCATTACGATGTCATGCCTTATGCTACCTTTTGCCTTTGGAAGCAACCTCATTGGCGCTACGATAGGCGCACGTAAACGCTGGCTAAGGCAGCCGGATATCGATCAAGTAGAAAAACAATCACTAGGGTACGAACCAAAAGTTTCCTTCCATGTGCCATGCTATAGCGAGCCACCAGAAGTCGTGATTGAAACCCTAAACAAGCTATCAAGGATCGAATATAACAATTACGAAGTACTGGTCATCGATAACAACACCAAAGATCCTAATCTGTGGAAGCCCTTAAGAACCAGATGTGAGCAATTAGGCACTAGATTCAAATTTTTCCACGTTGATCCTTTAAAAGGAGCAAAAGCAGGCGCGCTTAATTGGGCGTTAAACGTCACAGCTAAAGACGCCGAGATCATTGCTGTGATCGATAGTGATTATCAAGTACAGCCTGATTTTCTCAAACGGTTGGTAGGTTTATTCAAAAATGACAACCTTGGCTTCGTCCAAACCTCTCACGATTACAGAGACGGAGAGGAGAGCGAATACAAGAAAGCTTGCTATTGGGAATACATGCCGATTTTTAAATTAGCGATCCCGGCTCGTAACGAGTGGATGTCTGGCTTTACAGTCGGTACCATGTGTTTGATTAAGAAAGAAGCTCTTATTGAAGCTGGACTGTGGGCAGAATGGTGTTTGACCGAAGATTCTGAACTTGCCCAGCGCATCAACGCTCTAGGTTATGAATCTTATGTGTTGCCGGATACTTACGGTAGAGGCTTAATCCCGGAAACTTTTGCTGAATACAAAAAGCAGAGATTTCGGTGGACCGTTGGCCCTCTGCAATCATTTTTACGGCATTGGAAAATGTATATTCCGGGGCCGTTTGCAAAGAAGACCAAATTAAATTTCGCTCAAAAGATTTTTGAAATCTCACACGGTCTAGAAAGTATCAACGTCATTTACCAACTACTCA
>CAZBDM010000263.1:266-6426 GCA_964490675.1 uncultured Oligoflexales bacterium | reverse complement strand
ATGCTACACCGATCTATAGCTTAACTCGGTGTCCGATTTTGGAAGGGAAGCCCAAGTTTATTTGATAATGATAACGTTCAGGCCTCATCGTTTTTTGGATCGATCAAATCAGGGTACCTTCACTTTGAAATATAAATTAATATCAAGAATACAATTGTATACAAAAATTAGCTCTTGAGCATTCATTCGGACTCCCGGTTTCCGAGAAGGGAAATCAAACGGCATACTTTTCATTGGGAGAGCTCTTATGAAGTCTATTTTGAATATGTTATTACTTGTAAATTTATTTACTCTCGGGTGTTCCGATTCTAAATTAGTAGATTCAGAAGACAAAGGAACAACGTCAGGATGCACTGATTGTGGTACCACAGTTGGACCCTGTGAGATATACCCTAAACAATTCATACCTATTAGCTCATTACCTCATCCTTGGAGTCAGACAGTGGCAAAATGTAATACCTATTTTACCCACTACGATCATTCGCTTATTTGCTATCAACAGAACGATACCTTTTGGTATACGAATTGTGAGTCGAGCAATTGCCAAGCTCTCGATGTTAACGTGCATTATTTGTTGTCAAAAGACTTGGGGGCGTCGCAGAGGGTTGTAGTGGAGGCGTTTGATAATGCGGTTTTTAGTGGCTCGCCGCGTGCTAGCTTGACTCTTAGTGACTTTGATGCTTCAAAAGCTGGGGCCTACAAGCAAAGTGTTCTCTTTATAGAGCCTGGTAATTATTATTTCCGGGCTTACATCGATAACAACGAAAGTGGTGAACTACCATACCAGTACCAAGGGATGGAACCCATTGAAGCGCGGCCGCATGGGACTTTTGGAGCGATGTCTAATTTGAGCCAAGTGAGCGTCATGCCAGGTTCGGCATATATGCGTCAGCCTCTCAACATCTATATCGATAAACTTCTCAAACAACCAGGTTACGAAGAAAAAACAGCAGCTCATATTCGTATGCAACTCTCTTTCGCAGAGGGTATTGAGATTCCCTATAAGAAAAAGGTCGTTATTCAGCTTTTTGATCAAGAAGACTTTAACTTTGAGCCTGTCCACAGTTTTGAAATTGTCAGCGAAAGCTTTCTTGTGGTTGGAAAAGAACGTTCCTTTGAATTCATTACTCCAGACCTTCCAGAAGGACGTTACTTTATCAGAGCTTTTCTCGATGACTCAGAAAATGGTTATCTTGATGAAAATGAAGCAGTTGCAGTTTTTACCAGGTTTGGCGAGTTGGGCTTGATCACGGTTAGAGAAAAGAGGACAGAGTCGATTGAACTGGAGCTCACTGTTGAGCAGTCTAATTCTATGTAAGAGTTCGGATTTAGTACAATTACCTTTAAAAGAGAGTCTTCTCATTATGGGCTCTCTTCTTTGGGAAATTTTGATCTAAAGGGACGAGTCCAAAAGATCTTGACAAATGTTGGTGATCAAAAAAGAGGACGGACTCTTGGAACAAGCTTTATCTGATAGATCCTCAATTCCTTGTAGATGATTCGTCTTGAGAAAGATCCGCCCAAAAACAATCGTTTGTGATGGAGTCGGTGGATTTTTTTGAAGGAATTGGTAAGTGAGTTCTGCTAACTTTTTACTTTCGCGTAGGGGCCAATCTTTTGGGCTAAACTTTGCCAAAGCCTCTCTTGTGATACTCCTATCTGCTGGATGACGACGCTCGTCCGCTTCTAATTTTAGCAAAGCTTCGTACATATCTGCTCTGGTACTTTGTGCCAGCAGAAAAATTGCTGCTTGAGATTTTTTAGGGGTATCAAGGCAATCGAGTAAATACTCCTCAACCTGCGAGTCATATTCGTTCAACCGAGAGATCATCTCTTGATGAAGAATACCGAGGTAGGGGGATCCTTTGTCTTTGTTAAGTTGTCTATCGTTGTATTTTATGAGATCGCTTGTTGGAGCCGTTTTAAGCTTGTCAGAAATTTTAGATATACGCTGCCAATCACCGAGATCCGGTTTTACTCCACCTGGGCTGGAAGAAGATTTTTCGGGATGACCACTTTGCGAAGTGTCCAGCGAGTCAGTTGAGCTACTAAAGTACGACGCATCTGATTGCTGTGACTTTTTCTCTAGAGGATGCTGATCTTCTTTGATCTTGGGACTTTTAGAAGAAGTCTTGTATAAGACGGCAATGATTGAGAGCAAACCACCTAAGATGAGTATTTTTAGATAGATTTTTTTCGGCACTTTACCTAATCCTAGCTACCGATAGTCTCTTTAAAAGAGGTCATCCAGACTATTGATTTCGTCATCTCCGCTTTGTGGGTCGCCGAAAGGCTCTGGGCGATCGAGAGGCTTGTCTGAAAAATCGTCTGGGACTGCTTGACTTCCGAAACGACCCTCTGGAAGAGATGTTAAGTGTAATGTCATAGGTTTTAGCAAATCAACCATATCTGGTACAGCGACGTTTAAGCCTGATTCACGGGTTTCGTAGACAACTTGTATGTGATCTTCAGCCTCTTCGTTTCTTTCTATGGTAGGTACCGCCATGTGGGTGATGCCGTTTAGAGTTTTCTTAAAGGTCACTGGTCCTACTCCCTTTTGGTTACCCTCCATCCAATTCTCTAAGTTTTGCGATCGAAAGGGTACGATTGAATCACCGGTAAGCCAATCCTCGTTGGTATTTTCAAGAACAAATCCTTTTGCTTCGTCACTGATTACTTCTGGCTCGGCAGCAAATGTTTCGAAAATGGCCTTAGGCAGAATATTTTTTAAGACAAAGTGACTAAATACATTAACGGGACCAATTTTACCTAGTTCGATGCCGTCGCTACCTAAGACGCCAATGGCGTCAGTATTTTGGGAGAGCGCAGCGATCGTACTATTGAGGTCGAAAATGGCTCGTGAGTATTGGTCCTTCACAGGTCGGTTTCTCTCGTCGAAACTGATAGATAGATCACCGGTAGAAGGACTTCGGAGTAATCTTAATAGTGCTCCCATCTTATAATCTTGCGGTGTCGTGCCTTTTTCCGTCAAGAAATGTTTGATGCGGCCAAATTGGCTTCCCATATGGGGGCTGCCTACGGTTAGAAGTCCAAGGGGGACATGTGGCTCACTTAAACTCTGAATGTAAGATCTTGCGGCAAGCCCGCCTCTTGAGTGGCCGATGTAGACGATTATGTCTGGATTTAAAAACTTTAAAGCACTTTTCGTCACTCTTCCAACTTCGACGCCGAGCTCTGGGTAACTTGAGCCATCGCCAAAAAGCCAGACTTGTCCTTCAAGTTTTTTGGACAGAAAATTATAACGGATACAGATTTCATCACCAGATAGTTTTTCCTGATCTCTTGATAATCCGGAAATAGTCGGGCAATCGCCAGCAAAGGCTTGATCAACTAATGTATCCCAGGTCCTTGCGTCACTATTAAGGCCATGGAGGAGTATATAAACGGTTTTCCGCTGGCTCCATTTTTTGGTGTCAGGCTCGAAATTTAAGCTTGCACCGACGGCGTTGCCGTAAGCATTTGCGTTTGAAGGGTCTGATGATTGGCCACAACTGACAGCGACAAGTCCACTAAAAAACAACCAGAACAAGGAAAAAGCTTTCTTCATTAAAAACCTCCAGTTTAATATCGGAAGATTTTAAGAATAATTAAGATATTCTGTGTAATGCAATGATATTAAACGGTTATAAGCTAAGTTGGTTCGCCAATTTGTACATGCCAAAGCTTGGCATAAATCCCGTCTCTTTTGAGAAGTTCTTCAGAAGTCCCATGATCAACGATTTTTCCTTTGTCTAAGACATAAATTTGATCCGCATGGACAATCGTGGAGAGGCGGTGGGCAATAATAATCGTTGTTCTTCCGATTTCGATCTTTCTGAGAGAGCGCTGAATGGCGGCCTCTGTTTCATTGTCGACTGCTGATGTGGCCTCATCTAAGATCATAATAGGGGGATCTTTAAGTATCGCTCTCGCAATAGAAATTCTTTGTTTTTGACCACCCGAAAGTTTTTGGCCTCGTTCCCCGACGAGTGTCTCATATCCCTCTGGTAGCTCTGTAATAAACTGGTCCGCTTCGGCGGTTTTGGCAGCATTGATAATTTCTTCTTGACTAGCTGCCGGATTGCCGAATGCTATATTGTCTCTTACACTGCCATGAAATAGGAAGACATCCTGACTAACAAGACCGATCGATTCTCTGAGATTCTGTAGGCTGTAATCTTGAATGGCAAATTGATCGAGAAGGATTTTGCCTTTTTCATGCTTGTAAAATCGCAAGAGAAGTTTGATCAGTGTGCTTTTACCGGATCCTGTTTGACCAACGAAAGCGACAGTGTCACCTTTTTTAATCGTGAGATTAATGTCTTTAAGGATGTTTGGTCTTTTAGGGTAGGAGAAGCTGACGTCTTCAAAGGTGACGGCACCTTGCGGTTTTTCTCTAGTGCGAAGGCCGGTGCTTTTGATTTTGAGGGGAGTTTTTATTAGATCAAGAATCCTGCGCGTCGACGCCATTGCTCTCTCGTAAAGATCGACAGTTTCAGCAAGTTCAGTGAGGGGCCAGAGAAGTCTCTGGGTTAAAAAAACGAGTACACCATAAGATCCTACAGCGAGCTTGCCTTCGATCACCATCCAACCGCCAAGAAGAAAGGTTCCTAAAAACCCCATAAGAATCGCCATCCGTATCACAGGGATAAAAGCCGAGCTGACATTTATCGCCTTTCTGTTTGACTGCAAGTATGACAGGCTTTCTTGAGCGAACCGCTTAAGTTCGCGGTCTTCCGCTGTGAAGCTTTTTATTGTCGCGATTCCGCTGATGTTGTTGGCTAAACGCGCGCTGAGTAGGCCGACTTTCTCTCGGACTTCTTTGTAGAGTGGTTGAGCTCTTTTCTGAAAGAAAAAGGCTCCAAAAATAATAAGGGGAATGGGCACGAAAGAAACCCCGGCAAGAGTAGGAGAGATAAAAAAGAACACACCACCGACCGCAACGACAGTGGTAAACACTTGGATAAGCGCATTGGCACCACCATTTAAAAAACGTTCCAATTGATTGACGTCATCATTGAGAATAGAAACAAGATTGCCGGTGCTTTTATCTTCGAAGTAACTTATATCGAGGTTTTGTACGTGCTCATAGGCATCAATGCGCATTTCATGTTGAATGGTTTGTGCTAGGTTACGCCAAAGGACAAGATGAAAGAACTCAAAGAGCGATTCAAACCCCCAAATAAAGAGGGTCAACCCTCCAAGTGTGAGCACTTGATGAAGCGGTTCCAGAACACCAAAACCGGCTAGAAATGACTTTTCCTTATTGACCACCACGTCGATGGCCATACCAATAAGAATTTCCGGCATGACATCAAAGAGTTTGTTCAGGATGGAACATATCGCTGCCAGGATGATCCTAGGCCTGTGGGTTTTGTTGTGCGATAAAAGCCTGATCAGTGGCGAGCTAAAAGCTTTTTTCATACTGACCTATTTACTTTCCCGCAAATGCCAGGCTTTCGGCTGTACAAATGCCTGAACGCCGATATGAGATAAGGTCGATCCTATGCCTGAATGTCCTCTTCCTGACCATGGACAGTATGGGCTGACTCGATCACAGCAATTCCAGTACACCGTTCCGCTGTTAATCTCTTCCAAAAGGCTCTCAGCACGTCCACGATCGTTGGTGTAGACGCTCGCGGTGAGGCCGTATGAGGTGTCATTCATAAGGGTGATGGCTTGGCCATCGTCTTTTACTTTTTGGATTCCGATGACCGGACCGAAAGACTCTTCTTTCATGATATCCATCGAATGATCTGTATCGATAAGAACGGTCGGTTCAAAATAATATCCTGGTCGGTCGATTTCTTTACCTCCGACCACTAATTTTGCCCCTTTCGAAGTTGCATCAGAGATCTGTGCTTTTAAGACATCGATTTGTTGAATGCGAGTCAAAGGACCAAGATAAGTGCCTTCTAACTTCGGATCACCGACTTTAATCTCTTTGGCTTGCGCAATAAATCGTTCGACAAAGGCATCGTAAATCTTTTCATTGACATAAATTCTTTCGACGGCGCAGCAACTCTGTCCACAATTATAAAAAGCTCCGTCAAGAGCTCCCGAAACGGCAGCCTCAATGTTAACATCATCGCAAACATAACAGGGGTCCTTACCACCAAGTTCAAGTTGGACTCTTAACATACGGTCAGCAACACTGGAG
>CAZBDM010000263.1:0-256 GCA_964490675.1 uncultured Oligoflexales bacterium | reverse complement strand
TTTTTTTGCCGGTTGCATAAGAACCGGTAAAGAACACGCCATTAATCTCTTGCTGAAGTAAAGTTGTACCAGCCTCACCAGTACCGATTACGACTTGTAAAAGGTGCTCTGGCAACCCAGAGGCTTCGAGAAGCTCTGCGATCTTCAGTCCGGTTAAAGGAGTGAACTCTGACGGTTTATAGATGACAGCATTTCCCGTCAAAAGAGCAGGGATAAAGACATTACTGCCAACGAAGTAAGGGTAATTCCAGGCTGA
>CAZBDM010000262.1:4931-6459 GCA_964490675.1 uncultured Oligoflexales bacterium | reverse complement strand
GGCCTTCAATTTGTCTGAAGATTCGACGACCGTTGCTTTTTCACATGCATGATCGAGGTTGTTGGCAAGAGACTTCGTGAAGTCTTTTGGTAAATGTTGAACGATAAAAATAGGTAGATCTATAGAATCTGTCAGCTTAGGTAAAAGCTGCATAAGTGCTTTTGGACCACCTGTTGAGGAGCCGATTACGATTGCTTCAATATTTTGATTTTTTGAGAGATTAGACTTTCGAGGAGAAGATGGTTTTTTATAAGAATCTTCTTGTTCTCTATTGACCGGAAGAGTGATGAGTCGCAGAATACGTGACTTTAGAATTGTATAGAGAAGTTGAACTGTATCAGCAGCTTTTTGGGCTTTGGGTTTAATGACAAAGTCAGCTGCACCTTCCGTTAAGGCTGCAATCGCTAATGACGCTTCCCCCGGTGGTAAGGAAGTGACAACGACGATTTTCATTTTTTTTAAGTGGGGGTACTGATCTTTGATCTCTTCGATCTTGGCAATCGTCTCAACACCATCACACTCAGGCATTTCTAGGTCGAGGGTCATGACATCGACTGGATTTTCTTTCAAAAACTCAAGAGCTTTTAGGCCATTTTCTGCCGTGCCTGCGACGTTGAACATCTCAAATGCCGATAGTGCATCCTTGATCATTTGTCTATAGGTACTAGAGTCGTCAACGACGAGAATTTTGATCTCTTTCAATTTGCTAAGGCCTCTTTTGAATACATTTCGTCAATACATTGCAAAAATAGTTTCGGCTTCAGTATGATGAAGACATTTTTGTCTTTGTTGCCTAACCCGGCAATCATCTCGTTCTTGATGTGAGACAATTGATTAGATTTGTCATCTTTTTGAAAATCGTTCTCTATGTTTTTGTTGGTAATCTCCAAAACATCACTGATTCTATCGACGATAATGCCGAACGACTCACCTACACTTGGCTTGAATATAATCACGTCTTTCTTAGGCGTTTCACTCTTTGGTAAACCAAGTAAAATTCTTAGATCGATGACAAGATGGATCTGTCCACGAATATTCATATAACCTTGGAGCTCTTCTCCCGTATGAGGGATCTTTAGGATCCCTGACTCTTTGACGATCTCTTTCACTTCTAGGATATTTACTGCGTAAAGCTGATCTTGAATATAGAAACTACAAAACTGTAGTTCTTCGTCTATGATTTCCACTTTAGTATTCATTAGACATTCCTAAGCTACGTTTTGATCGCTCTCTGAATTCACTAACACAAAAGGGTTGTCTGCTTTTTTTGCCAAGTCCTCAATAGATAATGCTAAACAGAGTTTGTCATTGATTAAGGTTGTTCCTTTGATGCCTTCTTCATTGATTCCTTTTTCATCTAGATTAAATTCGAATTCGCCAATATCTACCAACTTGGAGGCAAGGATGCCAAAGTTACGGTAGGCATTTTTCGGCAAAATAAAGTAGTGCTCCTCAAGGTCAGAATCTATTTTTGACACATTGATATATTCGCTGGGATTGATAACCTGCCAGGCTTTTTCATCATAAT
>CAZBDM010000262.1:0-4921 GCA_964490675.1 uncultured Oligoflexales bacterium | reverse complement strand
GTATTGATTGGCGACTTGATCGCACTGGTTTAGTTTAATCTTGATCACTTTTTTAATCTGATTCTGATTAACATAGAAGATCTCTTTGGGGCCGCATTTAAAAAGAAGGATAGCTTGCTTGTCAGTTTTGATCTTTTCATTTTCTTCATCTGAGCTCGTGTCTAAAACACTTGGTTCAATTGCGGCATGATCAGCAATACCTTGAACGTCGAGGATCAGAGCTGTCTGTCCATCACCCATGACTGTGGCTCCGGAGAAGATTGCTAGATTTTTTAATGAGGAATGCATCGAAGTCACGACGATCTCCTCCGTTCCGAGAATGTCATCGATTATAAGACCATAACGCTTGTTACCAATGGCAAGGACTGCAATATTGATTTTTTTATTGCGTTCAATCGTTCCTTGGTTGGCCTCTTGACGCATCGAAACGTACTTTGTCATAAGCCCATTAATAATGTCAGGCGTAAACCTTCTCGGTTGATCGAGAACTTCGTTGAAGCGAACAAGAGGTAAGAGGTGGTTTCTCAAGTGAAAGACTTCATGTTTTCCAGCAATTTGAAGCTTTTCATAGATTTCTTCTTCGTAAAGAGTAACCAACTCTTTCACATTAACCTGTGGAAGAGCAAATCTTTGGTCGTTAGAAGAAATAATGATTGAAGGAATAATAGCTAAGGTTAAAGGCAGGCGAAGAATAAACTCAGTGCCTTCTCCTTTTTTGGAATGAAGATCAATTGAGCCACCAATATTTTCAATTGTGGTTTTTACAACATCCATACCGACACCGCGGCCTGAAACATCAGTGACTTGCGCAGCTGTAGAAAAACCCGGCATAAAGATCGACCATAAAAGTTCTTTTTCGGTCATTAGAGCTGCTTCATCTTCGGTCTTTAGATTTTTTGAGACAATTTTCTCTCGAAGCTTCTCAGTATCTAATCCTTTACCATCATCTTTTATCAAAATGTTGATATGACCACCTTCGTGATAGGCCTCAATGTGGACAGTGCCTTGTTCGCCTTTGCCGGCATTGAGTCTTTCTTCAGGAGTTTCGATACCATGATCACAAGAGTTTCTAATCATATGGATAAGCGGATCGGCAAGGCTTTCGATGATCGCTCTGTCTACCTCTACTTCGTTACCTTGAATGCTGAGATGGATTTTCTTACTAAGGCTATTGCTTACATCTCTTACGATACGGTGGAGTCTCGAAAAGACATTGCCAAGCGGCTGCATCCTTGTGCTCATGATGTTTTCTTGCAACTCGCTAGTGACCAGGTCTAATTTTTGAGCTTGTGAACGAGCCACTGGGTCACTTTTATCTAAGCGGTTCAATTGCTGGTTTCTAACGAGAACGAGCTCACCAGCAAGTCGCATGAGGCGGTCAAGTGAATCGACCTGGATGCGAACAGTCTCAGACTTCTTGCTTGCTTCTTGTTTGCGCGGTTTTTTCGGTTGACTGGAAGACTTTTTTACGATTGGATTTGGTTGAGCGATCGGTGCTTGTTCTTCTACTTCAAAAAGCAGTGCAAACTGCTGGTTTTGTTCGGCTTCTTTGATCGATGGATCGACATAGGTCTTACCAGTGATATCGGCAAGTTTGACACAAATATCTTGAACGTCTGTTTCACTGTCCGATTCCGGGTTTTCGACGATTTCAGTGACACGATCAAGACCTTTAAAGAGAACATCGATCAAATTTTGACTAACTTCTAATTTGCCATCTCTTAGAAGAGAAAGAGAAGCTTCCATTTCATGAGTGAGGGTTTTAAGAGTGAGAAGACCAACGCCCCCTGAGCCTCCTTTAATAGTATGAATGTGGCGGAATAGATTATCAATGGTGTCTTGACTCGGGTCCTCGTCTAGTTGAAGAAGGAGTTGCTCAATGTTGATGATATGATCTTTTGCTTCAGTAATGAATAACTGCAGCCATTGATCAGCCATTTGCTCAAACTCTTGCAATGAGTTCCCCCGTGAAGCCTAAACCTCTGCCAATAAAATTAAACGTCAGAATGATTGTCGGCAAAATTATCGAATGACGAGAGCGGAAATTTCAAAAGTGATGAAAATCTCAAATTAAGCTTCGCAAACAAAAAGCCACTCATTGAGCGGCTTCTGAGGGATTCATTAAAACAGCATAAATTAAAAGTCATCTCTAAAACTTGCATTATTGCCAGAGCATCTCATCGTTAAACTTTTTTTCAGACCTTTTTGTTTCAAAATCGGAAACTGAGTAAGCAAAGCCATCGACATTGAAATATTTGATGTGATTTGCTAGGCAGCAAATTTAAATCCTTTGACCGATTCTTCTAACGAGGTGCCGATCTCAGCGAGCTGGGCAGAGGTCTTCTCCACCTGTTGCGCGTTTTCGTTACTGTTCTCGGCTGATTTATGGACAACATGGATATTACCTGTCACTTCCTGCGAGGTTTTAGCAGCTTCTCCTGCTGTGCTAGAGACATTTTCTGCTGCTTTTGCCATTTCAGAAATCGAGTTGGCAATATCATTGATACCAATGTTAGCTTGTTGGATGTTCTCATCAATAGAGGTTGCAAGACCACTTTGTTTTTGGACTGACTCGGATATAAATCTCACAGAATCTGTTGCTTTTTGTATGACTTCTGAAATTTCATTGATGGAACGAATGGCGTGTTGGGTGTTGGTTTGTACACCTTCAATCCTTGACGAGATATCCTCAGCAGCTTTGGCGCTTTGATTGGCGAGTTCTTTGATCTCATTGGCAACGACAGCAAACCCTTTTCCAGCCTCACCTGCAGAGGCGGCTTCGATCGTCGCATTGAGGGCAAGAAGGTTGGTTTGTTCAGCGATTCGTTTGATAACATTAGTCACATCGCCGATCTGAACAGCTGCTTCGTCGAGCTCGCCCATTGCTTTTTGCGAGGATTTTGAGCGCTCGTTTGCCTGGGTCGAGACACTTAAGGTTTCCTCTGCTTTAGTCGCAATCTCCTGAATGATACTCGTTAGGTGACCTACAGATTGGGTGATAGTATTCATATTTGTTGACATTTCTTCAGCAGCTGAAGAAACACCTGCAGTATTTACGCTCATTTGTTCAGCTGTAGCTGCCATGGTTGTGATATTAGTGCTGACTTGTTCGGTTGCGTTTGCTGCATCTTCAGACTGAGTCTTTACATCGACTGATTTGTTAACCAACTCACCTGAAAGTTGCTTGAGATTGCTTGAAGATGTTGAGATATCGTCTGATTTTTGTTGGATAAGCGAGAAGATCTGACTGAGATTGGCAATCATGGTGTCAATATCAGAAGAAAGCTCTCCGAGCTCATCTTTTGTCTTGATTTGAATACATTGTGAAAAGTCGGCATGCGCGAGATTTTTGATAATTGATGCAATGCGTTTGATCGGCTTAATGATCGTCCTTTCAAGGAAGAAGGATAATAAGAAGGTAGCCAATATGAGAGTAGCTATTGCTATCGCTGAAAAGAAAATCGATTTATTTCGTTCTTGTCTTGAGATTGAAATAAACTCCTCTGCACTTGAATTTGATAAATCGATCAGTTTGTTAAGCTGTTTATTCATGTCTTCAATGTGTTCGGTGTTCTCCTCCAAGTGCATCTCGATAGCACCGTCGAAATCTTCGTCTTTTGCAAGCTCGATAATTTGATCTCTGATGTCCTTCCAGTCTTCGATGTAGTTGACTGCATCCTGGACGCGAAATCGGCTGCCAGTAAAGTTTTTGTAAACACCGTCAATAAGCCGATCGATGTTTTCCTCAAGCTCTTCAATGCGAGTCTGGCTGGAGCTTGTTTTGTCCTTGTCTTTCGAGTAAATCACTTCGATGATATGCCGTTCTATTTCCAAAACGTCAGCTTTAATTTCACGTACATTGTTTCCCACAACCATAGGCTGGTTGTAGAGAGATTCGGTCGCGTCTGAGAGCTTTTGCATTTCATACAACTGAAACCCACTGACGCCGATGATACAGGCAATAATGAGACCGAAAATAAGTCTCATGCGGGTTCCAATTTTGATATTTGAAAATTTTACTTTTTTAAAAATTTTTATCTTTCTCATGATTCTTTCAACCGTGAAAAAAAAATTAGCAAACAAATTTGATCTTGCTAGGAGTATCGGTCGCATCTGTCTTTTACTTAGTTTTCATTTCGAGAGTTGAAAAGTTCTCTTTTCGTCGCCTCAAGGCAACTTTTTGAGGCTTTGTTTGTCATAATAAGGACATAAAGATAATCTCCATAAAGTAGAGGTAAAATGATGCGCACGATAATTATTGTATTTGGTTTATTAGCAACTTCCCTTGGTTATTCGGCTGATTTTAATGAAGTGGCCAAAACAGAATCTAGTAAAGTCATGAAACAGCTTGAAAGTGGCAATGTCTTTGCGGCGATTAAATCGGTCCTTGAAAAAGATAAGAAGACCTACGCTGGCATGGAAAGAAAAGATAAAAATCCTGTCGGAGATCTTAAAAAGTTAGATAAAGAATGGCGAGATTGGTATAAAAAGCAGAAGCTTGCTAGTATGGGTGTGGGTAAGGATAAACTTGTTACTCCATCGTGGATTACTGATCGTTTAAATAATGCTTGTTCAAAAGAGCTCCAAAAGATCGTTAAAGGCAATGATCTCATCAGTGAGCTTTTCGTTATAAACCACATTGGGGGTACCGCTTGTATGGCTGCTCCAACATCTGATTTCGATCAAGGTGATGAAATCAAGTTTCAAGGTCCGTGGGTGAATGGTACAAACCCTCATGTTGGTATTGCTAAGTACGACAACAGCTCAAAAACGAGACAAGCACAAATTTCTTACCTGATCATGGATGGTGGGACCAAAATTGGTGTTGTTACAATTGGTGTTTCTAAAAAAGAAGCTAAAAAGAGCTAATTACTGACCGCTTGCGCGGATTTTGCTCGCAAGCTCGCAAATCCTGCTCAGC
>CAZBDM010000261.1:0-6466 GCA_964490675.1 uncultured Oligoflexales bacterium | reverse complement strand
GGCGAGGGGGCAGCAAACCGTTGCTGCCCAATAATTTATAGTGCGTCAGCCCTGGATCGGTCCGGTTGGAAAAAATCACTGAAAAACTTGATAATATGGCGGCAGCTCGCCGCCTTCATGTCATCGGCCAAATAAGCTAAGCTTATGTTTTCATTGATCTTTGGCGTTTCCCAACGCACCTGCTGGAGCTTCAGATCGCGGTACGCATCAACAAACCGTTGCGGCAAAAGACCGTAGCCCAGTCCCTCAGAGACGAGAAGACTGACAGCTCGATAACCATCGACTTCTATGACTTCTCGATATTTCATCTTTCGTTTTTGCATCTGGCGCATAACACTAGCTGATCCGCTAATTTGAGGGTCACAGATAAAGACTCCTTCTCCCGAAAGAACATTCTGAGCCGTCGTCTTTTCTCCGCCCCACCAAAAGCTTAATTCATCTTTTGTTAAGGTTTTTAAAAAGACTCTTTCTGTTTTAGTCGCTGAAACAACAATGCCAAAATCGTATTTATATTGTTCAATGCCGGTAATAATGTCGATGGTTGCGTCCTCAAAAAGTCTGATTTTAAGTTCTGACGCTTCCTTTTTCAGATTACTCAAGAGTTCTGCAATAGTTTCAAAACCAAGATTGGGGTCGTAAGCAATGTTAAAGTGTCCGATGAGTTCACGTTCTGATCCAAGGATACTTTCGCTGATTTTTTGCCATTCTTGTAAAAGTTGTCGAGATTGACTGAAAAACTTGCGACCTGCATGTGTTAGGCTGACCCCCTTACGACTCCTATTAAGAAGCGGCAGACCAAATTGCTCCTCCATTTTCTGTATCGCCATCGTGATAGCAGGCTGGGAAACCCCTAAATTTTTTGCGGCTTTCGAAAGGCTTTCACTGCGCACGACTTCAATAAAATAAAAGATTTCCGTAGCCGAAGGTATCAAGTGAGCTCCCAAGGTAAATTTTGTATGCTTACTAAGCTTACAATTCGACAAGCTTTACAATCTGAAGTTTATTTTACTTACGGCATATTTCAAAACTTAAAGGTTTTGGTCACGAAAATAAAAAAATTTAAATATTTCAGTGATATCTTCGCTCTATATGAGCTCGCTGAATAGCGACGCAAAAAAAACTGTTCTCGACTGCTCATCACAATCGTTAAGCTGGTATATTGGGGAAAGCAAATCAAAGAACAGGCCAGACAGTCGGACGTGAAAAAAGTTTAGTTGTGATTTATGTTTTTCAATGCAACGCCGACAACCATAATATCAGTCAGTTTTGAAAAATTAAGCAATTTTTTAAAAGGTGTAAGGATGAGTGAAGCAGGAAAAATCTTAATAATTGACGACTCCGTGACCATGCGTCAGCAGTTAAGCTTCGTACTGGAAACAAGAGGATTCACCGTTCTTCAAGCGGAAGATGGTGAAGAAGGTCTGCAAATGTACAAAGCAAATAAAGGCGATTTAAAGCTGATTATTTGTGACGTCAACATGCCTAAAAAGAATGGTCTCGAAGTACTGGAGACCATTCGCTCTGACGATAAAGAACAGCCATTTATGATGTTGACGACAGAAGGCCAACAAGAAACAATCGAAAAAGGTAAGTCATTCGGCATCCAAGGTTGGATGGTTAAACCATTTAAACCTGACATTCTGGTTTATGCGGTAAACAAAATCATCGAGCATTTCTCTCAAAAAACTGCTTAATTTAGCGATATATCGATTCAACGCTCGGCAGACTAAGTCTGTCGGCGTTTTTATTTTGCCCCATCGCCTGCTTTTGCGTCATTCGATCAAAAACGCCAATAAAAGGCGATCTCAGAAACAGGACCGATTCCCTGTTCATCGACTTTCTCACCGTCAAGGTCACTACCTTGAATATCCATGTGTTCGGCACCAACCCCCAAACGAAACTGAAAGCTTTCGGCGATCCACTGATGTGCGACACTAACTCTGATACTTTGAGATTTGAGATCCTCGAGCTGCATACGGTCAAGCCGGCAGGTCACAAGAACCTTAGCGCCACTTTTGCGACGGAATTCACCGGTGATTTGAAACCGGTCAGAAGAAAGACCAAGAAGCGACTGCACTTCCAAGGTTCGACGTGTTACGTTTGACGACTGATCAGATGCTGCTTTTTCCTGGTTTTTTTCAGTATCAATATCAGCATCCTCACCAGTCGCCTCTTCTGGCTCATCACCAGTAGCTGGAGTGCCGTCAGGATTGCGCGCATCGTAGTCTTCTCCAGGATGTTTTTGCTCCCAAGAACGGCGTTTACCATCCTCCGATAACTCAGCATTGATTTTACCTATCCGCACAGCCCAAAACGTATGGATCTTAAGACGTGGCGACCAAGCTTGCGTCCAACTAATTGAGGGTCGAATAATATTGGCCTCAAGCTTATCATAAGAGTCTTTGACGTTGGCGTAGGAATTTATCGAATCAAGGTTAAAAGTCGCCGCTCTTATGCCTAAAGCAAGTACGTGCTTCTCGCTTTGCCAAAAGCGTAGTTTTGATTGAACAGTTGGAATACCAAAAGCGAGAGTAATAAGATCAGTACCAATTTGAAATCGATCAAAGACTCCATACTCAAACTCTACTCCTAACTTAAACTCACCTTCAGAAAGAGTATAGGCAGTGAATTCCTCAACCAGTAGAAACCGCCCTTCTTCGTTGCTCATTTTTTCTTGCTGTTTTTTTTCTTCAAGGTCAGTAGTGCTAACCTTTTCCTCTGCAAGGGCTAAGGAAGGCAAAACCATGCACAAAAATAACGTCAGAAGTGCCAGGCTGTGGCATAGAGAAGTATGATGCAGAGTAGAGAGCTTATGACCGGTTGGCATAGGAGCGATCCATTTGTGTTCTGTTGAGGTCATGATCAGGCTCTCATAGTACCCTACCCTCATGAACAAGTGAACGAAATCCTTGTATATTCTTTCTTGAATTCACCCAGCCAAGGGGACTATGTTATATAGCTCCTTCGCAAGTGTGATGAATGATTAAGCAGACCCCTGCAAAACGGACCGAACCAATTCCTCAAGGAGCTCCAAAATTGAGTAAGAAGCAGAAAGTAGCAGCGCGCAGATTAAAAGGCTTCCAAGATTATTTACCTAAAACGCAAAAGCGTCGCTTTGCCATCATGGACACCGTCCGAAAAATTGCCGAGCGTTGCGGGTTTGAAGCGGTCGGCACTCCTGCACTCGAATATTCGGAAGTCCTTTTGGGACAGGGCGGTGAAACAGATAAACAGGTCTTTCAATTTAAGGACAACGGTGATCGCGATGTTGCTTTGCGATTTGACCTCACTGTCCCCTTTTCACGATTCATCGCAGAACACCAGGGCGACCTTATTTTACCGTTCAAACGACTGCAAATCGGTGATGTTTGGCGTGCTGAAAAACCGCAAAAGGGTCGTTACCGAGAGTTTTGTCAATGTGACCTTGATATCATTGGTGTCGACTCAGCCGCTGCCGACATAGAAGTTCTCGTCTGTATGAGCCAGGTACTCGATTCTTTAAACGTCGGTGGTTACACGATGATCGTTAGTGACCGCCTTATTCTTAACGCTCTTATCGGACATTGCTTGACCGATGTCCGACAAGATCTACACACAGAGGTTTTAATCGCCCTTGACAAGCTTGACAAAATCGGTAGCGAAAAAGTTGCTGAACTGATCAACAACCTTGATGGCGCAACGCCGCAAGGAACGAGCTTGCTATTATCCGTGCTTAGCGAAAAGACGCCTGAGGGCGATAGCGACCTCAACCTCATTCGTCAGCGCTTGTCAGATAACACAGATAGTCTCTCGCAACTCGATCGCCTCGAAAGTACAATCGCCATTGTCAGACAGGCCATGGGAAGCCAAGGCAAACTGGTTATCGACCTCAGTGTTGCACGGGGTCTTGGCTATTACACAGGGATTGTTTATGAAACCAAACTTGACAAAGCGCCACATTTTGGTTCGATCAGCTCTGGGGGACGCTATGACAATTTAGCCGATCGTTTCACGACTCAACATTTACCAGGAGTCGGGGGTTCGGTCGGTCTTGATCGATTGGTAGCTGCTCTCGAAGACATCGAAGAGCAACAAAATTACGTATCTGCAGATGTTTTTATTGCGGTGACTGATGAAAGCGTACGTTCATACGCTTACCAGCTTGCAACCACCCTGCGATCACAAGATATCGCCACCGACATTGCACTCAAGCCAGGTAAAATTGCAAACCAATTTAAATACGCCAATAGAAAAGGCTTCAGAGTTGTCTTGACGGTAGGTCCCGACGAAAGAGATGCTGAGCAATTCTCTCTTAAACACATGCAAAGCGGTGATGAGAAACGTGATATCGCACTTGCCAGCCTTGTCGACGAAGTGAAAGGAGCACTTTGACGCCCTTAAGAACCGCCAAAGTGACATGGCTTAAATGGTTTTAAGGCCGTCTCAACGGCAGTCTGTGACCCAGCCTAGCCAGCGAAGCTGCTGTTATTAGAGACCGAAGAGAAGCAAAGCCAGTCGAGCCTTGCAAGCCTGGCTTTTTTAGATTATGTCCACCCCCTGTGCACTGTTCGAAGTCATCTAAAAGGAGCGAATGAAATGAATGAAGCAATCGAAGTTCAACCACAATCCAAGAAAGCTGGTATTTTTCTTGGCTTTATTCTTTCCTTCGTATTGGGTTCAGCATTCGTTTTTTCAGCTCTTAAGGCCGGAATCACCCCTGGTATAAGCCCATTGGTCGTTCTGTTTGGTTGGGTTGCCATGGGTTCTTTTTTTAGGAAAGATCTCAAAGGCTTCCTGGCGACCTCGCAGGTTGCAGGATCGGCAGGCCTGGCAGTCACCGCAGGTGTGGTTTTTGTTGCACCTATCACCCAAATTCTAGCTTCTGCCTCCGGTCTCGAAGTCCCTCCTGTCGACTTTGTTGCTCTCATGATTGCAGCAACGGCAGGAAGTTTCCTTGGTTGGGGCTTCGTCGGACTCGCAACCGAACGCTTTCTGACTGATCCTAAGTTACCCGCACCCGAAGCCGTAGCTTGCGATAGGTTGATTCAAACAGCGGTCGAAAATCCAGATGCTCGCCCACCACTCAGTAAGTCACTTCTTCCAGGGTTGGGTCTTGGTTTTGGTATGGCTCTCCTTACCCAACTCAATGTATTGAAAGGTAATCTATTCGATGCCAAGCTCAATCTTTTTGGTGTCGCGACGAAACTACCGTTCCCCATCAACCCTCTTTATTTCGGCATAGGCGCATTATTGACAGTTCCTACCGCTATTCTGATCTTCTCAGGTGGCTTCCTAAACGCTGATGCAGGTATGCCCGATACAACCTTCCGCTGGGTTGGAGGTGCCGCGATGGTAGTCGCTGTCATTTATTCTCTTATTGCCTACGCTATCGAAGGGGCTAAGACAAGAAAAGCCCTTGCTAGCAAAGAAGTTGACTACGACATGAGTCTGATCGACATCCCCACCAAGGTGCGCCAACAACTCATTGCTTCTATCGTGTTTGGCACCGTATTGTTAGTAGCTTTGATGATCTACACTGGAGCAACCATTGTCGGCTTGATCACAATGGGGATCGTAGCACTACTTTTGATTTTCTTCCTTTCGGGGCTAGGGGCTTTACTTTCTCTGCAAGTCGGCTCATCCGCTTCCCCAGTCAGCGGAACTGTATTCATGGGCATGTTAGTTTTGAGCTTGGTAGGTCTAGCGGTTGGCTTGACAGGAGCAGAAGGGGCATTCTTTTTAGTCCCCATAGTCGTCGCAACTTGTACTGCTATTTGCGCGGCCAATGACTCCTCCCAGGACTACAAGACCATGCAGTTTAACAATTTACGCGTTTCTTCTTCGTTCGGCGGGCAGATTGTCGGTCTACTTGCAGGATCTATCTCCGTTCCACTTGCTCTCTACGTCGCCCACGAAACGGGAACCCTGGGAAGTGAAAACCTTCCCGCACCGCAGGCCAGTTTCTTCGCAACGGTTTTACAGTCTCTGTTTATCGATGCTGAGATTCCACTTAAACCCGTTTTAGCCGGTTTTGGCCTTGGAATCATTGCAGTTGCTATCGAAGCATTCGGAAAGCGAAAAGGAATTATCTTAAGCTCTCTCGCTTTTGCCGTTGGAATTTACTTACCTTCCTATATTGGAACAGGCATCCTGCTCGGCTCATTGGCCCGCTTAATTGGGACAAAATCAATGTCAGGCGTCACCCACCGCGGCATTCTCACAGCAGCCGGGTTAATAACAGGGGACGCTTTATTTGCCCTGTTGTTTGGTATTCTAGCTATCTCCGGTTTGCAAACTGGTGCTTTTGAAGAAGTACCCTATTGGCAAGTTATAGGTGGTGCGCTTTTTATAGCGCTAGTTGCTTCTGTTGCTATTAATTACGGCCAAAAAAGTAAAATTGAGAAATCTTTAAACTGACCCCGAAAAATGTGCCCTAGAAAAGAGGAATCACCGGCCTGGTGATCCCTCGCACAAGCTGATTGTGATA
>CAZBDM010000260.1:0-6468 GCA_964490675.1 uncultured Oligoflexales bacterium | reverse complement strand
TTTTATCCATCGTCTCCACGAGCCTTGGATTTATCTGGAGACGATGGATAAAATATTCGGTTGTCTCAGGCATGTTGGCATACCAGTAAGTGAGGATATGTGCGTAAGTCAAGTAAGCAAAAAAAGCGGTAAAGCCGTGCATGAGTTTCCCGACGTCATGGAATTGCTGACGGGTATAAACTTTACCAAGAGGCGAATCTTTCAAAAAGAACATAGCGATCAGAAGAAGCGCTAAAAACGTATGCATCATTAGGGCGAACGACCAGCCGCCCCATAAAGTCGAGAACCACAAGGGCGATAACGACATAGTCAAATCGAAGACGATTAGTGAAAAACACACACCGTAAACAACAAGAATGGGAGCTGACCAGTGGCGCAAAGATTTTTGCAACGACTTGCCATACTGTTCTGCTTTAGAACGGTCTCCTTGAAGGAACATAATGTCTCTTTTAGCCGTAGATCTAAGATGCCACATCGCCAAAAGAAGAATAACGGCAAGAGCTCCAATGTTCCGAAGAATCATAAAGTTCTCTTGAAGCCAAACATTCTTTCCCCAGAAGTGATCAAGCATGTGAGGATCAGCAATCCACTTGTAGACCTCTCCAGCGCCCGCTACTCTGAACTTAATCATCAGCAGGAAGAGAATGAGAAGACCGGTTCCGATAGGTAAAAAACTCCCGAAGGATTCATGTAACCTTTTAATGGGACGGGCCCAAGAAGCTCCGATAACGTCTTGCATGTTACCAAAGGCAATTCCAGCAAGTGCGATCGCGTAAAAGAACATTAGGTTAAATAAGAAAGCACCCCAAGTTCTCGTCATTTCGCCTGATGCGATGCCGGCTATGAAACTGGCCACACCAAGGACGATGAAAAGAATGATCCCGCCACGCATGCCAGTGGACATACTCAAGAAAAAGTCGTTTCGTTTTTCGTAAAGTTCGTTTGCTTTCATTGTGCCGCCTTCTGCAGAGTCCGTAGGTGCATAACAATTTCCCATCTTTCATGAGGAGCAATTGAATGCCCGTAACCTGGCATCAATGCATTACCGAAAGTGATTCTATGAAAGAAGAAACCGTCGCCGCGATTTTTGTAAATTTCCGTAGTTATATCAGGTGGTTGCGGATATTTACCAACAACAGGTCCATCGCCTTTTCCTGCTGTTCCGTGACATACTGTACAATGTGAATTCCAAAGCTTTTCACCGCTAGCGAGATACTTTTTTTGATCGGGCATCGACGCGAATGGATTTTGAAGAAGCTTCTCAGACTCTTCAGCCGTGTCGGGATAAAGAATGGCGTTCATCGCGATGCTATGATCAGGGGGATTTAAAAAATCTTCGTAAGCTTTGACCGTCGGCCCGTCTGCCATATCAGGCATAAACTGCAGCTTCGTTGTATTGGGATCTTGGGAACAGCTTACAAGGCCGAAGCTGACGCCCGCCATAAGCAACACAACATTTATTATACTCTTCACTTTCACGTCTTCTCCCGTACAGAGTAGGCTAAAATCATCAAACTCAGCTTAAGTAGGGTTAACCTCAATGGCACCACACTCTTTTAACAACGCCGCCTGCGGACCATCAACATTTGCTCCAGGAACATAGATAGCAAAGTGATCGTCCGTTGTTCTGGGATCGTAAACCTGCTTCTTAGGGTCAGGAAGTCTGCCTAAAAACAGCATCGCCAAAATCGTTGCAATTGCACCGAAAAGGATCATGAGCTCAAAACCAAAGACAAAGTATGCTGGCAAAGAAGGAAGACCAGCCGTTTTACCACCAACAACAAGTGGGTAGTCGTAATCCATTAACAGCGGCATTGCGAACCCCGTGCAGACGCCGAGTAAAGCTCCAGTCAATGTGAAGAAGCGTACCGGACTCGCTCCGTAGCCCTTGGCATGCTCGATCTCGTGATAAGAAGTCGGGCTTAGTACCTCGTGCCCAGCAAAATCACTGCGGCCTTTTACTTTTTCGATAGCATCGCAGGTATCATCGAGATATTTGAAGATCGCTACGATGCCTTCTTTCTTTTTTCCCATAGGACTCAGACCTCTTAGTGTTTGTTACGCGTTGGTTTTGGCATGATAAGCTTCAGCTCCGACATAGAAACGAGTGGGAAGAAGCGCGCAAATATCAAAAACCAGAAGAAGAACCAGCCAAAACTTCCAATCGTGATCAATATCTCGGTCAGAGAAGGTTCATAGTGCCCCCACGAACCAGGTATAAAATCTTCCGCCAAACTTGAAACGATAATATTATAACGCTCAAACCACATCCCAACATTAATCAAAACTGCGATAAACCAGCTGATATAGATGTTGAGTCTGACTTTTTTCGACCAGTAAGCGAGAGGGAAAATACAGTTACAGAAAACCATCACCCAGAAATAGAATGCGTAAGGTCCTGTCGCGCGTTTTTCAAAAATCGCCCATTCGTAAGGGTTACCGCTGTACCAAGCCACGAAGAATTCAATTCCGTAAGCGTAAAAGACGATTGTCGAAGTAAGAAGAGTTAGTTTGATACAAGCTTCAAGGTGCTCTTCTTTGATAAACCCTTGCAAGTTAAACATCCAGCGCAACGGAACGACAAGCGTATAAACCATTGCACAACCTGACAGAATGGCACCGGCGACGAAGTATGGTGGGAAAATAGTCGTATGCCAGCCTGGTTGGATTGACATGGCAAAGTCCCAAGAAACGATTGAGTGAACCGAAAGGACAAGCGGAGTTGCTAGCGCCGCAAGGAACCCGTAACCTGCTTCGTAGTGCCACCACTGTCTAGCAGTACCGCGCCACCCAAATGATAGGATACCGTAAACGAGTCTCTTTATGCCCTTAGCCCGATCGCGCAGTGAAGCGAGGTCAGGTACGAGTCCCATGTACCAGAAGAGCAGCGATACGGTCAGATAAGTCGAGATCGCAAAAACGTCCCAAAGAAGCGGAGACCTAAAGTTAACCCAGAGATTATTGGTATTGGGAAGAGGAAGCATCCAGTAAGCCGCAAACCACACCCGTCCGACGTGAATCAGTGGAAAGAGGCCAGCGGTGATAACCGCAAAGACCGTCATCGCTTCTGCGGAGCGGTTAATCGTGTTTCGCCACTTAGCGCGAAAGAGAAAAAGAATCGCAGAAATCAAAGTACCAGCGTGACCAATACCGACCCAGAAGACAAAGTTTGTAATGTAAGTTCCCCAGTAAACCGGAGAATTGAGACCGGAAACCCCAGTACCAATGGCAATCTGGACTCCCCAGGCAACGGCGCCGGCAACTAAGCACACGAATGCTAAAGCTAAGGCGAGATAATAAAATTTATTGGGCTTACCAGTCGGTGCTAAGATCCCGTCATTAACATCCGATACCGTTTTTTCCCAACCTACTGCATCTGTACTCATGCGATTGCTCCGCTACCTTTATTCAAAAAATCAGTTCCATATTCTCAAAGTAAAACCATTAACCGTGATGATCTGAACCTTTGCCTTTACCCTTGTCTTTCCCGTGACCTTTGTCATCGCCGTGATGCCCTGCATTGGCTGCCGGCTCGTGATGGGTCACGTCGGCTAGATAACTAACGTTGGGTAAAGTCTTGATGTTGTAATGCTTATGCTCAGGATCACCACCCAACATAGCGAAAGATCTATGATCCCGGCGCGCGCGACTGATGCGACTATTAGGATCCTTCAGGTTACCGAAAGCAATAGCGTCGGTAGGACAAGTCTGTTGACAAGCAACTTTAACATCACCATCTCGTAGTGGTCGTCCCCACTGCTTGGCTTCGTGTTTCGCATCTCTGACGCGACCAAAACAAAAGTTACACTTTTCCATAACGCCACGGGTTCTCACCGTTACATCTGGATTAAGGGCTCTCGGGTTGCGATCAACGGGGCGCTTACCGATTTCGTTCCATTTATGGGTCCACCAGTTAAAGCGACGCACTTTGTAGGGGCAAGCGTTGGCGCAGTAGCGTGTTCCTACACATCGGTTATATGCCATAGCATTAATGCCTTCGGGGTCATGCACAGTTGCGAACACCGGACAGACCGCTTCACAAGGAGCATGGTTACACTGCTGACACATCACCGGCTGAAAATTAACTTCAGGATTGTTTATGTCGCCCGAGTAGTAACGATCAAGGCGGATCCAGTGCATTTCTCGACCAAGATTAATTTCGTCACGGCCGACCTGCGGAACGTTGTTTTCTAGGGCACAGGCCGTCATACATGCGCCACATCCCGTACACTTAGCCAAGTCAACGGACAAGCCCCAACGGTATTGACCTTCAGGAAGTTTCGGATAAAGATCCGGCACAGTATCCAAATCGACGGTCTTTGAGCGCCTTGCCTTGGCTTTTTTAAGTGAGTATTTTTTTAAGATGTCAGATCTGTTGCCAATGTCGTTATGCTTTTGCATTGCTGCAAGACGGTAACGTTTTCCCGTTCTTACAATCTTGACGCTAATACCGCTCGTCACAGGTTGTCCTGTTAAGGCATCTTCTTTTTTATCAAAGGCAACAAGTGGGTTAACCCCAACATTGTAGCTGATCGTGCTGGCCTTATCGCTGCGACCATTACCGCGCGGGACGACGACAGCATCGGGATGAAGACCTGGCATGGGGAAAACAGCCGCTTCAAATTTTCCACCAGCAGCTTCTACCGATACCACATCGTTTCTTTTCAACCCTAACTTCTTTGCGGTATTAGGATTAAGGCCAACCCAGGTATCCCAAGCGATTGTCGACAAACCATGACCGATTTCTTGCAGAACAGGAAGGTGAGCGCCACGACCATCCATAAAGCGGTGGTCAAGCGGAGCTACGAGAGCTAGGCCTTTGACCATAGTGTCCTTAACGGTGAACGTAGTCTTCAAATCAGCAAGTTCAGAAACTGTTCGCGGAGCTAGCTTACCGATATGCCCTCGCCTTAAGAAGCCTTTGTAGAACGTCTCGTAGTCAACTTTTGGACCGATGGCATCGAAGACCTCACGCCATTTTTTCTTAAGATAGGTACGATAGTCTTTGTAGGGTAGGTTCTTTCCTGCATGAGCAGCAATCCAAAGAAGCATATCTTCAGCTTGTCGGCTGTCGGTCGTTGCTCTGACTGCTGGCTGCCTAATCGAATGAAAGCCAGCCACTGGCTGCTCATCTCCCCAAGACTCTAAGTAGTGATGAGATGGCAGTAAGAAATGAGCCAATTCATCAGTCGTCGTTGGGAAAGGCTGAATGGAAATAATATTTTTGATACGGCCGAGCTTTTCTTTCACCCCCCAAGAAGGCGGTAGGGTAAAGAGTGGATCGCTATTGATCACAAAAAGAACGTCTAAATTATCCGCGTCAGCAAGTAGACGACGCATATCCCCTGATTTAACCGGAGGATTCATCCACCCTTTGTCAAAAAGAACGGTCGAACCGTAGGCGCCAATCAAAAGATTCGCCATCACCGCTGCGACTTGAAGCATCGTTGCATTTTCGTCAAAGCCTGAGCTACCGCCAGCGATAACGACAGATTTTGTAGCGAGAAGCTCTTCCGCTGCTTTGTCGAAGACTTCTTGTTTGACGCCAATCTTATCGTAGGCTCCGTTTAAGACAGAAGCTTGTGCATCGAGGACGGCTTTGATGTTTTCGCGAGCTTTACTGCTTCCCTTAGATTTAGAATTATCGTAAATCGCTTTAACAAGTAGAAGCGCGATGGTTAAGTCACTACCGACAGGAACGACGTGACGCTCGTCAGCGTGTGAGCCAGTAAGACTAAGATTCGATTCAAAGTGAATCATCTTACCCATGTTACCGTGACGGTAACTTTGAGCGAGAGTGTATTGTTTTGAGTGGTAAACCGGAGAAGTACCAAGCTCTAAAAAGTCTGAGTTTATCGACACGATGACACTCGCCTGTCGTAGGTCAAGACGCGGCAGACTCGCATCACCGAAAGCGATCTTATGTGCCTCTAAAATAGAGGTAAAAAGACCATTCGATTCGTAGGTGTAGAGGTTATCTTCAGGAGCTCCCATCTTTGCGAGAAACTCTCGGTAGAAGTCGTTACGACTACCCGTTGAACCGTTGGTTAAGATACCAATCTTAGTGGTACCACCGGCAACTTTGGAAATAAGCTTGTAAGCTGAATCCCAACTCATCGCATCGAGTCGAGAACCGTTTCTTGCTGTTGGCTGCTGTAATCGTTCTGGGTGGTAAAGGCCTTGAATCGACGCTTGGCCGAGAGAACAAAGTGCACCTTGGCTGACAGGGTGACTCGGGTTACCTTCCAGTTTAACCGGACGTCCTTCCCGTGTCTTAACGATCACACCGCAAGCAGCAGGACATTCTTGACAGGTGGTAGCGTAATAGGTCGGTACACCCGGGGTAAAATCAATCGGCTGATTAACGTAAGGAAGAGCTTTCTCAGCTGGTCGACGAACACAAGCAGTCGCACCAAGAACAGCACCAGCGCTAAAGACTCTTAACAGGTCACGTCTGTCGAGGGAAAA
>CAZBDM010000259.1:0-6471 GCA_964490675.1 uncultured Oligoflexales bacterium | reverse complement strand
ACGCTCAACACAGTTTTATGCTGTCAAAAAATCCTATGAGAAATCCGGGCTAAAGGTTGCAGCTTTATCGGCTGCAATCATTTTACTGTTAGTCTTTGGCTTTCTATTCAGTGAAATTGTCGATGTCTCGCAAGCAATAGGTTGGGCGTCTTTTTTTCTTGACTCAGCCTGGAATCCCACTGAACACCAGTTTAATCTTCTGCCGATGATTGCTGGTTCTCTGGCAGCGACATTAGGTGCTGTTATGATTGCTCTGCCTATTGGCTTTGCCAGCGCTGGATACATTCATTTCTATTCATCAAAACTTCTGCAGGATATCTTGCGTCGTTCTCTTGAAATATTAGCCGGTATTCCTTCGGTTGTTTACGGCTTTTGGGGGCTAGTGGTACTCGTTCCCTTTATGAACCGCTGGCATCCCCCGGGAGCAGGACTTTTGACAGCGATCCTTATCTTAGCCATGATGATCCTTCCAACAGCGGCATTGATGATTGATGCATTTTTTCGTTCGATTTCCTCGCAATCAGAACGTGGCATTTATTCTCTTGGCCTTGGAAGATGGGAGCTTATGACTCTCGTCGTCATTCCCTCTGTTAAAAAAGGTTTGATCACTACAACACTTTTATCAACCGGCCGCGCCCTCGGTGAAACTATGGCAGTCCTTATGGTTTGTGGCAACATCGTACAAGTTCCCGACCATATCTTCGATCCGATCAGGACCTTAACCACAAACATAGCTCTTGAACTCGGCTATGCGGAAGGAGACCATCGTTCGGCACTTTTTGCCAGCGGCTTTTTCCTCTTGATTTTAACTGCACTCTTGATCGTTATCATGGCCTTTGTTGAAAGACAGGAGAAGTCACGATGACATCTATTATTGTGCGAGACCGGCTTCTTGGTGCCGTTTTTGGCCTGATGACGACCTTGGTTCTAGCAGTACTCGCCTTTCTTTTGTTCGATGTCTTAAAACAAGGACTCTCGAGTCTGTCTCTCGAGTTCTTTATTGATAACCCGAGCAAAGCCGGACGGGCTGGCGGCATCTTCTCGATCATACTTTCAACGCTCATGGTTGTTGGCATTGCCGTTTTAGCTGCTATTCCGATTGGCCTCGGTACAGCATTATTCTTATCAGAGTTCACCCGCTTTCGTAGCCCCTACGCAATTTTTGTCAGAAGAAGCTTGGACGTTTTGGCCGGCGTACCATCAATCGTCTTTGGACTTTTTGGCAATGCATTCTTTAGCGTCTATTTGGGGCTTGGTTTTTCGATTTTATCAGGAGGATTAACTCTGGCTTGTATGATCCTCCCTTTAATCATCAGAACAGCCGAGGAGAGTTTTCGTACCATTCCTGATCAGTACCGCCGCGGAATTGCCGCACTTGGCTTTTCCAAAACAGCTGCTATATTTAAACTATATATTCCCTACACTGCACCTGGACTTATGGTTGGAGTTATTTTGGGAATCGGAAGAGCGATTGCAGAAACAGCCGCACTCATCTTTACCAGTGGATATGTCGATCGCACACCAGAGTCGGTTTTTGATTCAGGGCGGACATTATCGGTCCATATTTATGACTTAGCGATGAATATCCCCGGTGGCGACAACATGGCATACGCTACGAGCCTTGTGCTTGTCTTGATGCTGTTATTCATTTCTTTACTTACATCGCTCATCACTAAGGTCTTTCTCCAGCGAGGTATATTACAACGATGAATCACATGACACATCTGTCCGAGCGTCCAGAGAGCATCGCACTCAGCGTCAAAGACCTTAGCCTTAAATATGGCAATCAATGGGCCTTTAAAAACCTATCACTGTTCATTCCCAGTCAAAGCGTCACTGCTATCATCGGACCTTCTGGCTGTGGCAAAACAAGCTTTCTTAACTGCCTTAATCGCATGACTGATCTTTTCGAAAACTGTCACGTTGAAGGCGCCGTCAGCTTGCAAGGAAAGAACATTTACGCAAAAGACATGAATGTCACCGAACTTCGCAAACGCATAGGAATGATTTTTCAAAAGCCGAACCCCTTCCCTACTTCAATCGCGCGCAACCTGCTTATGCCGCTTAAATATCACGGCATCGGCAACCGCAAGATCAGAAAGGAAATCATGCAGCACAGCCTTGAAGAAGTTGGTCTTTGGGAAGAGGTCAAAGACCGTCTCGATGAATCAGCGTTAAAACTATCAGGTGGTCAACAGCAGCGCCTCTGTATCGCAAGAGCGATTGCTCTTGAACCGGAAATCATTCTGATGGACGAACCCTGTAGCGCCCTTGACCCACTATCAAGCGGCAAAGTCGAAACACTCATAAAAAATCTTAAAGAACATTTTACAGTCATCGTCGTCACCCACAACCTTGCCCAAGCAAAGAGAATTTCTCAGCAGACTGCTGTCTTTTGGAATAGGGGCGGCGAAGGACAACTCATTGAATATGGACCGACGGAGCGTATCTTTGGTCGCGCCACTCACACCATCACAGAAGCCTACGTTAGCGGCCATATGGGATAAGACGATTAATCAATGACAGATGAAACTGGCGTTTCTTTGTAAGACTCAACTCTAAATACTGATTTCTCATCGATGAATCTTCGAAAAAGCAGTCATCTGGTCAAAGTGACATTTACCGGAATAGCCATGCAGCTTGATACACTCAAACGCTATATCCACAGGAGTTTACCAATAACCTTAGTGCAACAGCTGCTGCCATCCTTAACATGTTACTCTTCTTCAAGATGCGCTTCAGGTGAGTCAGGCACGAAGCCAAGCGCTTTGAGTTCGTCGGCGTTGAGACCAGCGACATCAGGAAGACCCCAATCAGAGACATTCATGACTGGTTCCTGGTCATCGAAGGATGCCAAGCGCGGGAACTGACCTTTGCGGTACTTCGCTAAAGTCGAGCGATCGAGCGCCTCTAAATAGGAGACATACTCTTTGTAAGTTACGCATCGTACTTCTTCCATGGCACAGACTTTAGTAGCAAAACGCTTCATCGCACGCCAATAAGCACCACCATTCCAAAGGCTAAAGTGGTGACCTATATCTACAGGCGCTCGATTACCGTAATAGTTGCTCTTAAAGTACTCCCAATAGGAATAATACATTTGGTCTTCAAACATTTGGTGTTTTGAAGGATCTGCAGGTTTTGCTTTCGACTGGGCATAATAGAAGTTGTAGTCCATCGACAAGGTTCTCTTGCCAAGCACCGGCTCGCCATCTTTATAACCAGTAACAATTCTGAGGCTCGCAAGAGGAAAGTCCCAAACACCTTGTTTTTTCTGAGGCCAATAATTCATCGATGCTACCTGACTGGTATCATAGTCAAAGCGACGCTCAGAAAGCGCACTGTAAAGCCCCGTCCCGCGCCCCAAGAGAGGTGCTCGGAAACCAACAATATCCGACTCACTGAGATCAAGACCTTCAGTACCATTCTGTTGAGGAGGTATGTCGTTGAGTTCAAAAGAGTTCAAGATGAAATTATTAAAATAGTCAAACTCAGTTAACCACTCAGCCTTTGACCAATCACTACCATCATAGTGTCCACAAGCATGTGATGCGACTTCATGCTCAAGCTCTAGAGCATGATTAGTTAACTCTGTTCGGGTAACGATATCACTATCGCTATTACCACCGAACCCTATCGCACTCTTACCACGCTTGTGACGAGCCGATTTGTAAAGGTTTTTGTTGCTGCTCTTGAGCCAATAAACGCCGCTGACAAAGAAAGTAAACTTGAGATCTCTACCAGGGTGGGCTTCTTCGAACTGGCTGGAAAACTCAACCGTATTACGCCACATCGTATGACTCTTTGATCCATCAAAAGCAAGCAGAACATACTGTGGAGGTCTGTCAACAAGACTATGAGTAGACAACTGCGAAGCCTCGGGCTCCCCCCCACACGAAAGAACCAACATAAGAAAAGAAAAAAGTGTGAATTTCAGCATCCCTACCCCCAGCTATGCGTTTTTGACTTAATCTTGTTAAGGAATGTAAAGAAGTCTGTTTCGATTGTCAAAAAACTTGACAGCCCACTAATCCGTGACACCCAGACGACCTATATGTCACTGTATTTTTTGTATTATTCAGCCACACAAATAAGAATCGATCTTGCTTATTAGGAACTGACAAGCAATCTCTGCCTGCCTGCTTGTTTATCCCCAACCCATTGATGAGCTCTCACTTTATGAATTATCTGCTGTCATTATTCTTCGTCACCGCTTCGCTGACCCCATCAAGTTTGTCTGCTTCTCAACTGTTCGACTTACAATTTGCTCCCATGGTCGTGAGACCAACGAAGACGTCTGTGACGATTCAGCTCAGAAACGGCATCAAAGAAAACGACATCGTTCTGAGCTATCATGAGAAGTCTCAACCCAACAAAAAGATCATCTTACCAAAAAGCCAACTCGCTTCTTGGCAGTTCTCTTCGATTGTTATTGATAATTTAAAAACAGGCCGTGAGTACCAATACCAAGTTGATGTCTACCCTAAAGATGACAAAAATATCGCCAAGTCCTACAAAGGCCGCTTCGTTACCGCCAGAGCCAAGCTAGATTCTTTTACAATGGCGATTATCGCGGACTCTCACATTGGCCCTTTTTCAAATAGCCACGTTCGCACTAAGACTTTACAACGCGTCGTTAAACAAGCAGGCCAGTACCAACCCGACTTTCTCATAGCCCTTGGTGATAACGTCGCTTGGCCGCGATCAAAGAGGCGGGTTCGTAATGAACTTGATGTTATCAGCGCCTACTCAACATACCGCTCAAATCTGGGTCCGTTGCTTCAAAACACCTCTTACTTTGGTGTCATCGGTAATTGGGAGGGAGAGAATGGCATTATTCCGGCAGAAGAACGACGCATCGCTTCATCGATTAGAAAACAGTTTATGCCCGCCCCCAATCATAAAACCTATCCGCAAGGGGGCAGCGAAAACGAAGATTATTACGCCTTTGACTGGGGCGATGCATTATTTATCGTGTTAAATGTTCAGACTTACTCGCTACCATCGAAAAAGGCGTCAGAAATCCCCCGTTATCTTGAAGTCGATAAAATCTCTGATTGGACCCTCGGAAAAAAACAAATGACTTGGCTGAAGCAAACCCTTGCTTCATCCAGACAGAAGTTTAAGTTTATCTTTATTCATCATGTCGTTGGCGGCAAGGGTGGCAATAGACGAGAAAGCCTCTATGGACGAGGGGGTGGGTTTGCCGCTTATACAGGAGAACAAAAGACGATACACGAGCTCATGATAAAGCACGGCGTGCAAGCCTTCTTTTATGGTCATGATCATGTCTTTACGGAAAGCACCGTTGATGGGGTCCGTTATATTTTGCCAGGAAGCGCAGGAGCTCCCTTTAAGTTTAATGGCAAATGGACAGGCTATAAAAAGATCTGGAAAGAGTCTGGCTTTGCTCTTCTGAAGGTGAGTCCCGACGGTTGCCAGGTTGAATTTATCGACGATGAAGGAAAAGTACTTCACCAGATGGAAATGAAATCAGCACCCCATACAGCTCTTAACGTCAACTATGAAAAATAACACAGCATTCACATCTTGTTCTTAACAGTATCATTCATCGATTGCGCAAATTTAACCATCGTTGCTTCGCTAAACTGACACTGATTCTTTAGAAAGTTATTAAAACTCCCCTCTTTTTCAATCGCTGCCATAATGAAGTTACCAATGCGTCCATACTTGTATGCTTTTAGAGACGAACTTTTGCGGTAATCACATTCTAGTGCTTCAAGAAATCGGTAATCAATCTTATGACCACTCCCCTCATAAGCTGCAGCCCCTAGAATACCAGCTACCGCCCCACTGCGATCACGTCCCGCTTCACAATGAAAAAGCGTCTTACGGTCGTCGATGACCATTCCTATGATCACTTTCAATTGCGCACAGACCACTTCTCTGGTCTTTTTATCGTTCCAAGTGCTAAGGTTTTCAATGTCGTTAATCTCAAAGTCAAAGTTGGCATGATAGCCGACGAGCCGCTCGCCATTATCTTGTTCGCAATAATACTTCCAGTCTTTTTTCGGCTGGTAATTAAAGCTAACAATCATTTCTGGATTGCCAACATTATCGCAGCTCCACCCCGAGAACCATTTGTTAGCACGACTGACCTTGTTTTCAGCGAAGCGAAAATCAATATAGCTCTTCTGGAGGCACTCGTTGAGACTATCACCAACATCCCGGTAATTATGATCTTTAACGAGACCCTCGATCTCTAAGCGGTAGCCCGGTTGCTCGTTTTGATAAGCGTGGTAGCCTAGATATACCAGCGGAATAGCAAGTAGATACCAATTGGACCAGCGCAAAGAACTTAATATTTTAACAATGAATTCCATACCTTGTGCTATCTTTCGGTTGTTTCACAAAAACCCAGAGCCATCTTAGCGCAGCTTGCTGGTTCGAAAATAAAGGCTCCGTAAAAAGCTGCTGTCCTAATTTAAGCAAAAATCGCTAAAATGGAAG
>CAZBDM010000258.1:0-6473 GCA_964490675.1 uncultured Oligoflexales bacterium | reverse complement strand
GAAAAGCGAAGAAACCTAAGACCAAAAAGGAAAATTCTCCAGCAAAGACAGATTCAAAAGACCAAAAAACAATAAAGACTAAAAAAACGCCGGAAGAAATTGCGGCTGAACAAGAAGCTTTTGATGTTAAGTCAATTATCGATTTACAGCGAACTAAAAAAGAAACAACCGTTCCTTTAACAATCAATAATCAAGTGAAAGGCGAAGTCAGCCTCATTAACCTCAATCCTCATATGAACACGTGGTTCCTTGTTGAGATGAAACTTAATGGAAAAGCCAAACCGGTTTTTTACCATATCGAAAACGCAAAGACCTTCGAGCAAACAATTCTCCTGAAAGAAGATTTCTCTACTGGACTAGTCATCAAGTCTGCAGGCAAGGAAGAGAGGTGTGATCTCTGGTCTGGCGACTCAAACTACAAAATCGAGCTCGCTCGCATGCTCAAGAAGCCTTATTCCCCTCTTTGCAACAACAAAATCTACTTGCGAAATACGACTAAAGGTCATGCTTCTGCAAAAGAACGCGTTGTCGACTTTCTCAGAAGCTACGTACCAGGGGGCGAAAGCATTACGACTTTTGTCAAAGAAGTCTTTTACAAAGACAAGTTCCTCATTGGTGGTGATGAAACGATTGCTGAAAACAAGGAAACAAAATCAATTGCCGAGAACGGCCCGCAAATTGCCAAGATTGATAAGGAGTACACCGGTTCCATCTTAGAAATGAAACAACTCGGTATCTTCATCGATGAAAAATACAACAATCAAATGATCGCCGGCACTTGGTATCCTGCAAAATATAATGATGGGGTCTACGTAAGTCTTATCGAACCTAAAATGATAGATCGCGAGATTCTTTACAGCTTCAAAAGCTATGTTAAGGATCTCGATTCAATCGAGAAAAAAGCTTACGTTTACCTCGTTGCTTTCGATTTGAATGAGTTCAGAGTAGGCATGGCGAGAGGAACCGATCATCCGGGAGTCGGTTGGGCGAATCGTATTCGTCAGAGCGTCAAAACCCCCGGCCTAAAAGGGCCTGATGGCATTGATAGCGTTGATCCGATGATTTCAACGGGAATCGTTGCACCGAACAAAGCATCAAGTGTCATTGCTACCTTTACGGGTGGTTTTAAACGCGATCATGCCGGTTTTAAGTGGGGTAAGCTGTCCTCAAAAAACCGCGGCAGTCACTATGGCTTCATAGAAGAGGGAGTCGTCTACAGTAAACTGCAGCCCGGACTAGCAACGATGTATATTCTTAAGGGCGGCACGATCAAAATGAAAACCTGGCGCACGAGAGACAACAAACACTTAGATAAAGTTCGCTATGCTCGCCAAAACGGTGTTCCCATCATCGAATACAGTGGCAAAGAACGTAAGTCTGTTCCTGGCAAGTTTGTAAGTAGCTGGGGACGAGGCAACTGGTCTGGTTCTGCCGACAGAAAGTTTAGGACGGTAAGAGCAGGCGCATGTCTTCAAGAAAGAGAAGATGGTAGAGAGTTTCTGATTTACGGTTATTTTTCTTCGACTACTCCAGCAGCAATGGCGCGTGTCTTTCAGGCCTACGGTTGTAAATATGCTATTCACCTGGATATGAACGCGCTTGAGCATACCTACTTGTCGTTATTTGGATTTGACAAGAAACAGGTGAAAGTTCAACACCTCGTAACAGGTATGAGCGTACTCGACAAAAAAGTTAAAGGACAACTTGTACCAAGGTTTGTTGGTTACTCTGATAATCGTGATTTCTTTTATCTTATGAAAAAGAAATAAAAGGGGAAGACAGTGAAAAGGAATTCATTCGTTATAAAAAGCCTAGTTATGATCATGCCCGTATTTGTCAGCTTAAATGCTTATAGCGAATCTTTTGAAGAGCAGCGCAAAAAACTCCTTGAAGAAGTGTTTTCAGTTCATGGTTTGACTCCAGAAGAGCAACAGAAAATGAAGACAGTCTTCAATCAAGGTAAGTACATTGGCCAAGGCAATCCAAAGGTCGCAAAACATCCTGCGACACCAGCTCAATGCAAAGAAAAACTCGAGAAGCTAAAGATCAGTTATGAAAATAAAGAGTGGGAAAAGATCTGTGGCGATAAATACATGGCGCCTCTATACGATCCTGCGAAAGAAAAACCGCAAGATGCAAAAGCCTGCATCGATCAATTCGAATTCCCTAATATCCCTTGTGCCTATCCGGTTGTTTGGGTGAGAGCCAAAGAAGCCCAAGAAATTTGCGAGTCGATGGGTAAAAGAATGTGCGACGCCCATGAATGGGAAGGTGGATGTGCAGGAGCATTGTTGCCACATGAATATCGCTTTGACTTGGCAAAAGGGGTGTCTCCCAACGCAGCGTTTAATCGCATGCGTAAAGCACACAATGCAATTCACAACAAAAAGAAAGTCTGGTCATACGGCAAAGTCCGTAAAAAAGGTATCTGTGCAATGAACAGTTCCAAAACAGCTGGTTGCCAGGGCGGTGGCTGGAATAAGTGTGGATCGAACACTTACCCTACCGGCATGTTCCCCGACTGCAAAAGCAGCCTTGGAGTTTACGACATTCATGGTAACGCTGCAGAGCATATGAACCTCCCACTTGCTGAAAATGAAATGACCAGCAAGGGCAGTAAAAAACTTGGTCAGACTGAAATGAAAGGAAGCTGGTTCATTTTCGATAAGTATAAAGCACATGCTGACCATTGTCGTTGGCGAGCGCCTTATTGGCATGGCACCGCTGTGATGTCTGGACATAGTCATCATAACTATCACCTTGGTTTTCGCTGCTGCAAGACCGTGAAGTAAGGCTTGAAATGTCAGAGGCACTGAAACAAAAACCTAGATACCCTCTCTGTGTCGATCTTGATGGAACACTCGTCAAATCAGATACACTTATCGAGGCAATCTTCAAAATGGCCAAATCCCACTTTTGGCAGCTACTTCTTGCGCCTCTGTGGCTTTTAAAAGGCAAGGCCTATTTCAAAGAAAAGATTTTCAGTATGTCTACCCTCGATGTAGCGGAGCTTCCCTATAACGAAGAGGTCTTAGAATACTTAAAAGCAGAATTTAGTTCTGGAAGAGACTTAGTCTTAGCAACAGCTTCTTCCTATCGCATTGCGGAAAAAGTCTCTAATCACCTTGGTATCTTTGAGAAAGTTATTGCTTCAGATCCCGAGACAAATTTATCAGGAGAAAAGAAAGCCGAGGCTCTCGTAAAAGCTTTCGGCGAGAAGCAATTTTCCTATATGGGCAACGCAGAGATTGATCTCAAGGTTTGGAAACATGCAGCTTCAGCAGATGTTGTGTTTGCCGATCGAAATCTTCTGAGCCGCGCGAAAAAACTCTGTCAAGTTGACAATATCTTTGCCCGGCCGCGCAGCTTTTTCAAGTTGATTCGCAAAGCCATTAGAGTCCATCAATGGACTAAAAATGCCTTGATATTTTTGCCTCTCATTTTGGCCCATAAGATTGGTGATGTCGATGCTATTATTAACGCAATCCACGCGTTTTTTGCCTTTGCAATGACCGCTTCAAGTGTCTACCTAATCAACGATTTGCTAGATCTTGAGTCTGACAGGCGACATCCAGACAATAAGAAGCGTCCCTTCGCATCCGGAGAGCTCGCGCTGCAGTGGGGAGTGGTCTTGGCACCGGCAATGTTAACCATTGGCATCATCGCAGCAGCAGCCCTTTCGATGTCTTTTTTGTGGGTTGTTCTGGGATACTTTGCTCTAACAACAGCCTATTCACTGCATCTCAAACAAATCGCACTCCTCGATGTTATTGTCCTCGCTTTTCTTTATGCTTGGCGGATCTTTGCTGGGGCCATTGCCATCAATGTTTACCTATCACAATGGCTGCTTGTCTTTGCCGGTTTCTTCTTTCTTAGCCTTGCTCTTGTGAAGAGATGTTCGGAACTTATCCTGATGAACAGAAAAAACCTAGAAGCTAATCCGCGCCGAGGTTATTGGGTTAGCGACCTCAGCCAACTTGTTTCATTCGGTTCGGCCAGTGGATATTTGGCCGTCTTAGTCTTTGCTTTATATGTTAATAGCGAACAAGTGGTAAAATCATATCAAACTCCTGAAGCATTGTGGTTTATTTGTCCATTTTTGCTTTACTGGATAAGCAGAATGTGGCTGAAGGCGCATAGGGGATTGATGCACACAGATCCACTAGTCTTTGCCGTCAAAGACCGTGTCAGCTACATCATGATCGCGATTATGGCGCTGATTTGGTTTATTGCCACTGGAAATTTGGTGGTTCAGTAGCTAGCAGAGGACAGCAAAGGAATCTGACAACCATGACTTACCTTTCTTGGGGAAGAACCTTCAAATTCAGGCATAATACCATCAAACCATACTGGCGTGATCAGCTCGAAAAGATATTTACAGATCAAAAGGGAAGCTTCTTACCTTACGGCCTGGGGCGTAGCTATGGGGATGTTTGTCTCAACCAAGATCAAAATCTCATCGTCACCAATCAACTTAACCGCATTCTTGAGTTTAATATCAAAGAAGGGACCATTCGCTGTGAGGCAGGGCTTTGCCTAGCAGACCTTCTCGAGGTGATCGTCCCACAAGGTTGGTTTGTACCCGTCACCCCAGGTACGAAATTCGTGACTATCGGAGGCATGGTCGCTAATGATATCCATGGCAAAAACCACCACAAAGCAGGAACTTTTGGTAATCATCTTCTCGCCTTTGAACTCTTGCGATCAAATGGTGAAAGAATCATTTGTAACCCCGATGACAATTACGAAATGTTTTGTGCCACCATCGGAGGGATGGGGTTGACCGGACTTATCACCTGGGTTGAGTTTAAGTTGATTCCCATCGAAAGTCCTCTCATAGAGCAAGAAAGTATCAAGTTCGGGAACCTTGACGAGTTCTTTGAACTTTCCAAAGATTCCTCCGATAACTTCGATTATACAGTCTCTTGGCTTGACTGCATTAGTGAAGGCAAAGACTTTGGTCGGGGAATTTTCATGCGAGGCAATCACGCTGACGTCTCTCATAAGAAGACTTTTAATGAGAAGAAGAGACCTGCTTTGTCCGTACCCGTAACTCTTCCCAAATTCCTTCTTAATCGATTTTCCATGCAGACCTTTAATACTCTCTACTATCGCCGTCTTTTAAAGAAACAAACGAAGGGCATTTCCAAGTTAGGACCTTTCTTTTACCCCCTCGATGCAGTCGATCAATGGAACAAAGTTTATGGAAGTCGAGGGTTTTATCAATATCAGTTCGTCATTCCTCTCGTCAAGCACCACGAGATCAAAAATATCCTGAAAGTCATCGCTAAATCTAAACAGGGTTCTTTCTTGGCCGTCTTGAAAGAATTCGGCGGAATCATTTCTCCAGGGATGATGAGTTTCCCAGAATGTGGCTTAACACTTGCGCTTGACTTCCCAAACCACGGAGCCAAGACTTTAAAATTACTTAGTCAACTGGATGATTTGATCATTTCTTTAAACGGCAGAACCTATCCAGCTAAAGATGCGATGATGTCACCCGAAGCGTTTAAAAAGTTTTATCCGAACTGGCAGATGTTTAAAAGATTTGTAGATCCAAATTTTTCCTCCAGTTTCTGGCGTAGGGTGATGGGAGCGGACAGTGTCTAAAAAACAGATGCAACAAAGAAACGTCGTTATTGTTGGTGCAACATCAGCTATTGCTGAAGCGATCGCCAGACAATATGCCATACGCCATGCCCGCTTTTTGCTGGTAAGCCGCAATGAATCTCGACTTAAGCAAATTGCTGAAGATCTTCTCGCGCGCGGTGCCACCCAAACTGAAATTATGGCACTGGACTTCAGCACACCCGACTTTTTTGCAGATCTGGTTAAAACCGCTAAAGGACTCTTTCAGCAAATAGATGCACTTATACTTGCACACGGTGATTTAGGCGATCACCCGCGCGCTTTGAATGATCCGGGCTACTGTCGAGCACTTCTCGAAACGAACTTTGTCTCTTATGCTCAACTTCTCATCGCTTTTTCTAATGTGATGAAAGAACAAAAAACTGGCAATATCGTAGTATTTTCATCTGTTGCTGGTGACAGAGGAAGACGCAGTAACTTCATCTATGGCAGCGCAAAAGCCGGCGTCTCAGCTTTTGCTTCTGGTTTACGGGCAGAGCTCTCAGATCACGGTATCCATGTTATTACTCTTAAGCCTGGCCCAGTTGACACCCCTATGACAGCAAACATGAAAAAGGGCCCCTTGTTTGCAAAAGCCGATTTCGTCGGAGAGCAAGCTTTTGACGCAATTTGCCGGGGTAAAAACGAGGTCTACATACCAAGCTTTTGGCTTTACATCATGTTTGTCATCAAACACCTTCCAGAAGTCATCTTTAAACGTTTAAAGTTTTGAAGGATCTTTATTGGATCTTTTGTTGATTTGCCCATCATTGTCTGTCATTTTATAAGTTCACAGAAAAATCTAAAGAAGTGCTAATAGGTAGAATCGATGGCAAAGATCATTC
>CAZBDM010000257.1:0-6484 GCA_964490675.1 uncultured Oligoflexales bacterium | reverse complement strand
CAAGACCTGAGCAAGAACTTGCAGCATTTAGCACTTGGCTTGGTCAACTTGCTGCGGAACCAACAGACTGTGCCTTGGCACATTGAAAAGGAAATGACAATGATAGTCGCACCTATACCTATCAATGAAGAAGAGAGATTAAAGCGTTTAAAGGAGCTCAAGATTCTCGACACTGCTTTCGAGAAAAGTCTTGATGAAGTTACAGCATTGGCTTCTGAAATCTGTGAAACACCTATTGCACTTATTTCGCTTGTCGATGAAAATCGCCAGTGGTTTAAATCGCGCGTCGGGCTGGACGCCTCTGAAACTCCCAGAGATGTAGCCTTTTGTTCGCACGCGATACTTAAAGATGAAATCATGGAAATTGTCGATAGCCGTCAAGACGAGAGGTTTCATGATAACCCGCTCGTCACTGGTGATCCGCATGTTATCTTTTACGCTGGGTCTCCCATACAAACCACAGATCACTTGGCACTTGGAACGCTGTGTGTGATCGATAACAAACCTAAAAAGCTCAATGACTTTCAAAAGAGAACGCTCGGGATTCTGAGTCGACAGGTTTCTAGCCAACTGGAGTTACGTAGAAGTCTTGATGTTCTGGCTGAGTCGAAATCACTTGAAGCTGTTATGGCTCTGGTTGCTACTTATAGTCACGAGATTAATAATCCGCTTTGTATTGCCAAAGGTGTTCTCTTTAAGTCAAAAAAAGAGATTCCAGAAGAAATCCTTCATAAACTCGAGCACCCCCTTAACCGGATCCAGTCTGCTGTGGAAAAAATAGCAGGGACCCTTGAGCGCAACGGTATCCGCTTTGAGACTTATGCTGGCGAAGAGAAGATGATTAAATACGATTAAAATCTAAAACTTGACTTTTTTCGGTTCGTGACCTGTGACGAAAGGTAGGGTGCGGACTTCGCCTTTACCAAATGAAACACGTGTATAAGTTATTTTTCCAGACTTCGTTGCAACAAATGAAGACTTTGATCGACGAGGGCTTTGTTTCTGGATTTGTCGCCAAATATTTGCCATTTGATCAAAAGCTTCCTCCTGGCTCGCGGCGACTTTCATAAGTCCCCTTTCAGCGCCTATCCAAACCGTTGTGACTAGATTTGGTGTCATGCCGACAAACCATGCGTTTTGTAGATCACTACTAACTCCGGGATAGCCTGCAACTTTTTGAGACTTCACCTTCGCCATTTTTCCTGGGCCGTGATCAACTGAGTGTCTGAGAGCCTGTGTGATGATGTGCGATGTTTCTTCGCTAATGACATTGACAGGATGAACCATCTCTTTCTTATAAAGTGCCTTGCCATCTAAGGTTTCGATGCGCTTGATCAAATAAGGACTTACGTAATTACCACCGTTAATAAAGCTGCTATAGGCCACACTAACTTGTTCAGGGCTCGCCTTACCACGGCCAAGCGCAAGGCGTAAGTCGTTTATTTTAAATCGCAACCCCAATGCGTGTGCAAAGTGAGAAACGGTACCAACCCCTAAAGAAGCGAACAAAAGAACTCCATGTTCAATATCAGCATTCATTAGAACTTCGTAGAGGGTCGGGTAAGAGTTTTTACTCGCTCCCCCTCTTGTGATCGGTACTTCATCGACGCGGCTGGTGAGCGCATACCCACTCTCTAAAGCAACGCTTAAGTAGATAGGAAGAAACAGATGTCCAAGTTGACGTTTCGTGTAGATTGCTCGATTGTACTGTGTCGCATTGAAATCTGATCCGCCTTGAATCGCAACAACTTCGCCCGTCCAAGGGTCTATTGATAATGCTGCACCTTGTAGGTGTGCATTTTTTTCTGTGAGGCCTTGGCTTTCTGCTTTTACACGCATGCTAGTTATGTTGAGTTTTAAGGTGTCTTGTATTTGTGCCTGTAAGTTTGCATCGAGAGTTGTGTAAATTTTTAGACCTTGTGTTTTATACTCCGGAATAGCCAGTTTCTTTGAGATTTCTTTTTTGAGCTCAGCCAAAAAGTACGGAGCTCGTTCACTGAAAGTCTGTCGTTGCTTTTCGATAACGATTCTCTTTCTGTAGGCAAGACGTGTTTCATTTTTAGAAAGAAAGTTGTTGAGGTACATTTGTTTTAAAACGAAGCGTTGCCTTTTTTTGGCAGCAGGAAAATTAACATTAGGCGCATAACGAGAGGGAGCTTTAGGCAGTCCTGCCAACAAGGCTGCTTCAGAAACGTCAAGTTGATGCGATTTCTTGTTAAAATAAGTGCGAGCTGCTGCTTCAATACCATAAGAGCCGCTGCCGAGATAGATCTTGTTAAGGTAGAGTTCTAAGATTTGTTTTTTACTCAGTCTAGACTCAATAAAAAGCGCCAGTACAGCTTCCTTGATCTTACGAGTAAAGCTTCTTTCTGATTCCAGAAAATAAAGTCTGGCAAGCTGTTGGGTGATTGTGCTTGCCCCTTGAGTAATACGACCCGCCTTAAGGTTAACTTTTATGGCACGCATGATGGCAAGAGGGTTGATTCCATGATGATCGAAGAAGTCTTTATCTTCAGCACTAAGGAAGGCTTTTATGACATGTTCAGGAATGTTGGAAAGTTCTACAAAATATCTTCTTTGCCGACTGAATTCACCGATCTTTCTTCCCTCTTTGTCAAACACCTCGCTGGCGATTTCCAGGGGAGCATCAGTTAGTTTTTTGAGAGCCGCTTGTTCGGACGGAAGCTGTTTTGCGATGTGGTCGAAGTAAAACCAAGACAGAGTAAAAAATACGACTGTGCTTAAAAGAAATATGCTTAAAAGGACATATTTTAAACGGATTGTTTTCATGCCTTCATTTTACCTGTTTTTTAGGCTTCAGGTAACTTTAGTCGAGGTAAAACAGCTAACTACCTTATATTTACTCTTTTTTATAAATTCTCCAAAAAACGCCTAAACCACAATTGAGCTGAAGTTTAATAAAAAAATAATACGGCATTAATTACAGAGCGTTAGGTGAATTAATTAAGTGCACAGGTGATAATTCCGAACGCCATTAATAGAGAGTAACGGGTCTGATTTTTTGAGGAAAAGAGAATATCATGGTGAAGGTTACCAACCATTCGTTAACAATAGCATCAGTCATATCAATCTTCCTGGTTATTTCATGTGGTGAGGCGCAGTTTTCAGGAACAACGGTAGAACAGCAAGATAAGACTTCGACAACAGATGTCTCGGGTCAAGGAAATCTTCCTCCCCAAGATCAGGATGCCATCCAGAGAACCTCAGGTGATCCTAAAGACGCGAAAGATATCGACGTTAAAGGTACCGTTGGTAATGGGGGTGAGCCATTTCCAGGAGACGACAATGGTAAGGATGACGGAGACCAAAAAGACGAAGAACCTTTAAAGCTCACTAAAGAATTCACCTCAAGTTCCCTAAAAGACTCTGAAACAACTTTTGACATCAATCACGAAAAGATTTCACAGGATTATACCCTCAGAAAACTGAAGACAACTGAATCACTCGAAAATGATTTTATTCAGAAAAGTCTGACTGACAAAATGGATATGTTTGAACAAGGATATTCTGGTAAGCCGGAAAGCGAAACTTATCAGCAAAAAAGCCAGGGTATTTTAGACCTTCTCGTCGTCATTGATAACTCAGGATCAATGTCTCAAGAACAAAAGAATCTTTCGACAAAGTTAGAACCAATTTTGAATTACGTAAACGATGCGAATTGGCAAATTGGTGTTGTGACAACCGACCCTAAAGATCCATGCTTGAGAGAACTCATCAAAAAAGGCGATGCAGATGTCAATCAGAAGTTCGCTTCTGCCATCCAAGCTGGAACGAATGGAAATGGCAATGAAAGAGGGATTCTTCAGGCTGTTACTGGTCTTAGTTGTTCTAATAGTCCTTGGCTGAGGGCTAAGTCAACGGTTGCCGTCCTCATTGTTTCTGATGAGGATAACTGTAGCAATAACGGTTCAGATTGTGGAAATAACCCCTACAATAAAGAGACTTATTTGACAGACTATTTAGCCGACATCAGAGAAGTTGGTGTTGATGCGAGAGTCTACGGTCTCTTTCACATACCTGGTACAAAGTGTAGTAGTGCTGACTATGAAGGCACTCAGTACAAAAAAGCGGTTGACGCAACGAACGGTGTCGCTGGCTCGATTTGCGCAAACGATTATACGTCAACGCTCAATCAAATTTCACAAGACGTTGCTACGATTCTAAAATCCCAGTTTGAGCTAGCTTATCTTCCAGACCAAGGTTCCTTGAAAGTCTACGTCAATGACGTCCTTGTTGAAGCTGGATATAACCTTGTCGACAAGATTGTTACTTTCGAACAAGCACCTGCTGATGGAGCGACTATTCGTTTTGATTACGTTCATGGTGCCACTCCGCTATATAAAGAATTCGATCTCAGCGAAAGACCTTACGCAGGATCAGCGATCGTGACTGTCAATGGTGTCAAGCAGGTTAACGGGTATACAGTTGACTACGATAACAAGAAAATTGTCTTCGATCAGCAGCCGGCGGATAACGCTGATATAAAGGTTAATTACAAAATTGATGAGATTCTTCCGAAAACATTCATCATAAGCAAATCTGCCGTTAGTTCTTCCATTAAAGCTTATGTTGACACCGTCAATGTTTCAGTAGCAAATTTTGACAGTGCAACAGGTGTCGTGACTCTACAAGACATTCCATCTGAGAAATCATCAATTAAGATTACTTACGATATACCAAAAGACGGTGGACCGATTCTTAAGTACGCCTTGATGGTCCCTTGGGGAGAACCAAAAGATCTCATTGCTTACGATAAAAATTCTCAAGATCCAATCAATGTGTCCTACAAAGATGGTTACATCGAAGTAGACCCTGCCAACTTCCTTAATGGGAGAGAGATTGTTGTGACATATCGCGATGAATCGACACTAGACAAAGTCTACGATTTACCAGTCATGCCTTTGGCGGGAACTCTGTCTGTTGTCTCACTCGATTCTGATGGTAACGAAACACCATGTAAAGACTTTACTATCATAGATTTAAAAATCGAGACTAAGTGTGATACGGCCTACGATGTCAAGTTTTTGGTGAGATATCAGATCGAAATCGACAAGACAAATATTTTTGTTTTCGAGGAAGTGAAAAGCCCAGAAACGGCTAAGTGGGAAGTTTACTTGAATGGCTTTGCAACAAAAGATTTCCTTAGAGAAGGAAACAAAATTACGATGACAGGACAGCTCGCACCGGCATCTAAAGTGAAAATTGTTGCTACGATTAATGAGTAAACCCGGGTTACTTTCAGTTCCTCATTAAAAATCAATACTTCTCCAGAGAAGTCTAAGTATAAATTAGCCTTTTTGGCGGGCTAAAGCTGCAAATTGGTTTTGGGGGCTGGCATATGTACTTACACAGAAGTGTAAAGTTTATCATTTCTCTGACAACTCTCTCCTTGTTTCTGTTTAGTTGTGACAATGATTCGGGTGGCTTTAAAGCTAGTGTCGCAAAAACAGCCAGCGACGTCGCTGAAGAACCTTCTCAAAATAGCGATGACGCTACCGGTGACAGTGAAACCAGCAACGCGGACATCGATGCGCAAAGTGATCAACAAGATGAAAATAAAAAAGAAGTTGATTTCGCTGATGTGAAAACTTTTGAGTTCACAAACAGCGAAATTACAACAAAATCAGAGTCTTTTGAAATTGGTTACAATTCGGTTCGTTATGACTTTACCCTAAGACGAGATACTCGTAGGGTTGACGCATCTAAAACATTTACACAGACCAATAGGCCACAACAGGAAGATGAATTTACCCAGGGTAACGCCGGTACACCAGCTACGGATACTTACCAGCATAAAACTTTAGGTAAACTAGATATCATCCTAGTCGTCGACAACTCTTCTGATCCCTCTGAAACCGATTCGATGCTGGAGGAGCAGACTAAATTAAAAAACCTCTTTGAACAGTTCATGTCGTATACGAATATTGCAGATTGGAATATGGCGATCGTAAACACCAATCCGATGTCTCAAGAAACTAACTGTGGACTTGTTGCCGGAACAAACCTATTTAATTCTTCCGATATGGCCGCTGGCACTCTGTTCACTGCTGCGGTTGAAGGCGGTGATGGAAGTTCTTTTGTTTCTTCCGCTATACTTACCGCGACGAATGTTATCGAATGTAGCGATCCAAGCTTCCTTCGCAACGATTCAAAGGTTGCGGTTATCATTCTTTCTGACAAAGATAATTGTAACGAGGACACTGATTGTCTAGATACCCAGGAATTTGGCAAAGCTCAGTTCTTGGTCGATGCATTATCCGCCAAGGCAGACGGCCGCAGCGTTGGTGATGATATGCGCGGCGAAAGCCACCAGCACCGCGCAACTGGCCGCCAGCACCCATCCGCCGTGCAGGATTGCATAGCCGCGATGGAGCAACAGGGCGGCCACCGAGAGCCCAGCCATCCAGATCGCCAGCACCAGCGCATGACGATCCAACCGCGAGGGCGCGGTGGGCTCAGACGG
>CAZBDM010000256.1:0-6499 GCA_964490675.1 uncultured Oligoflexales bacterium | reverse complement strand
AAATGAGGAAGAAGAACTACCTGTTTGGAGACACTTGGTCAACAACTGGTTTGGTGTCCTTCCTCTCCTGACAGCGGTTTTACCGCCTTCATTCAATCCCAACGAAATGTATGATCCCCTGCGCCAGCTTGAAGTACCCTTTATCTTTCCATTCAGTAAGGAGTCCTTCGATACGATGCCGCTTGGATCGATCCGTAGCTATGGACTGACGGGTGGCGTTCATTTGTCTTTCCGTTTTGACGATTATTTAGGTCAGGATGTAAAAGACCAACTCACAAAGGTAGCAGATCTTAAAGGGGTCATTCCCTACACAATTTTTGTTGAGGGATACCATCGTATCAATGTCCTAAAGCGCAGTAAAAATATCGCTTGGGTTGGTTTATCAACCCTTAAAAAAGTAGGCCACTCCCTTGCCGGGCTGGTCGGAAAGACTCTTTTTCTCTTCCAAAGAGTGATTCCCTCGCTGCCCTGGAAAGGGGTGCCGATGCCGCTTTTTCCTTTGGACCTCGAGCTCGTCAAAGACCTCTTTCGGAGCTTTGACCTTCTTTACGAGTTTGATCTGACGAAGCCAATGGCTTTAAAAGCTTATGAGAACGCTGTAAAAGGAGACTTTACTGTTGCATTTGAAGCGTCGAAAGTGAAGGATTCTGGCGTGGTATACCACTTTACAAGAATCGAAGATACCAATGAAACCATAGCATCCAACTCTAATAACCTTTTTATTGCGCGTCAGGAAAGAAGACAGAACCGTCAGGAGTCGGAGATTAAAATCGAAGACCAGCAGGGCAAGCTTTTTACTCTTGAGGGTGTTAGACACATAGAGAACGAAAACTGGAACGCCCTGGTTGATAAGGAGAAAGAGGAACTTACCGGTGTTGTCAATATGAAAGTCGATCGTGTTTATGAGAATGGCCTTGAAGGAGATTACCGTTATCGGTTTAGTGCCGGTAAAGATCCGATAAAGCTGCGATTGAGCTTTGAGATTGCCGATAAATTTACTGATGTTCTTGAGTATCGAGAATATAAAGAAAAGCTGAGAGAGTTCTTGCAGCTTGATCTTGATGAACTGCCCAACTTTCCGCGCCGAGATGAACTCGATAAAAGCGCCTTTCGAAGGTCGCAGTATTTTGTACGTCCAGACAAAGAGCAATTAAAAGTCAAATCGACCTATATGGTCTTGGGACGTTTCAATGCCAGGGCAGCAGTGATCATCAATACGGAACAATTACGAAGTATCATAGAAGTACCTGAAGACGTCAAATGGATCAAGCTTGCTGAAGCATTTGGAGTCGATAAAGAAAAGTGGGCAACCAAAGAAAGTCGAGAGAGCTTTTCTTTTTATGGTGATTGGCTCAAGCGAACCTTCTTCTTTCCGCTTCGTATCATCAATGTACGCTTTACATGGGCCGACTCGATACGAGAGGCAAATGTCATCATTAATGGTCTTAAAAAGATCGCCAAGGAAACTGAGCCGGAAGCAAAACTCAATGGCTTTTTCGATCTATTCGACACCGATTATCCAGAGAAGCTGATTAACTTCTTTTTGAGGATGCTTGATCTAAAAGAGGTCCCTAGAAAGGTGCGTATCTATACGAAAGCGGAAAGAAGCTTGCGCTCAAACCACAAATATAATTACAGCCAACTCAATGGTAAGACGATTTCTTCAAAAGCTCCCTTCCCTCCACCGGAAAGATATCGCATTGCGGAGGAAAAACTGTCAGCTTTTTTCCCAACAAGTCTAAAAGAATGGCGTAAAAAACCGGTCATTCGCAACATTAGTCTCTTTACCAGAGAAGTTGTCGATGAAAGTCAGCGAAAGAGCAGAGTACTCGTCTTAAGACTGCGCAGTGATCGCTTAAAGTTTGATAAACCTGCACGACTTTTTTTAAGAGTAGAACAGTCAGGGCGCTTAAAGGTCGGTAAACTCTTTTTGGCTGAAAAGATCATCACAGTGAATCCTAAAGATATTAAAGCATACAAGCGCCTTAATCTTGCTTCCTATGAGCTTGTCTTGACAGGTAAAAACTCACCTTTAAGTAATCTCGTCTTTGACCAAGCGATCGAATTCGGCGGTGACTTTCAGCTTTCTCTCAGTATTTCACAGAATGGAACGATCTGGAGTGATTTGAAAAGTCTAACCTTTAAGCTCGTCGATGGTTATCTCAGAGCCCCGGAGTAGTCGTACAAAATTTCGAAAAGCAATGGGGATGCTGCCCTTCGAACAGTGTATTCAAACGTCTTTTCGACCGGTAGGGCGCTCTCCAGGTGTTGTCTGAAGTGACTGGTACATGCAACACAAACAATCGATAAAACACTTAATAAAAATATTGCAACAATGAGTTAGCAAAAGACTTTAAACCTCGTTGATTTAAATAGTATTACAAATCTCTCCAGAATTTAGAGTTGACAATTTTTGAAAGAAAACATAGTCATTCGCTTGGATTTTTAATTTTCAAAAAAAGAATTGTTTCAAATGACCTGGGAGTCTTGCTTTGTAAGACGGGTCTTAAAGAAAAATTGAGACTATATAGATTTAAATTCTTATTTTATAAAAAAGAATTTATAAAAAGTGATCGTCTGTTAGGGAAGTTTATGAAAGCCAAAGCACTCAATATCCTGTTTTTATCTATCTTAAGGCTTCTTGCACCACAGGGCGTCTTTGCTGCTGAAGAAGACGGTATATCATCTTGCGAGCGCCAAGTTCGGACGCCCGCGGCCTTCGGTGAAAAAAGTGATTCCAGCGATCTTGCTAGAGCAATGGAGCTCGTTGTTTCTATGAAGCTTGATGAATTTCATCAACTTTGGGGGCAGCTCCAACTTTCGCCTGAAGATTGGTTAACGGTTATGACCTTGACTTGGCGGACTAATCAGAGATTCCTGGTTGATCACATTGATGAACTTCCCCTTAGCGATGTCGGCAAAATTCAACTCGTTCTCAACTCTTGGCTTCCCGACAAAAACGTTTCGATACCAACTTATGCAGCCTCGAAAATTGATCATATTAAAGACGGCAATGTTCTTTTTCATATTTTGACGAATATCGATACAGATACAATCCCAGTTGACCTTAAGATTGCCATAGTTGCGTTCGCTGCCAATACGTCTAAAATTGCTGAATTATTAATTCTGCTGGGGTTAGATGATCGGCAACGTGTGCAAGCAATGAAGGTATTGTTAGAAGTTGAAAATATTTCCAAAAGCCCTTTTTTTGGAACCTTTACCAATTACAGTGCAATTGATGAGTTTTTTAATCTCTATAAAATTGATGACCCAGCCCTTCGTTTTGAGTTTTTAGAAGCGATGGTCGCTGTTTTTCCCGTTCAGGTTGCTAACTCATTTAGGAATAACCAAAAAAACTATAGAGAGTTATTAGAACCGGTTGCTACCGAACGCAAGTTTACTTTTCTAAAAGAAGTCGCCCGTCAAGACATAACCTTCAATGGTCAAGACGGAAGAGCCTACGGCTTCAAGCTCATGGCAAGTTTCGACTTCCCCCATCCGATGTACTTAACCCTCGTCGAAACCATCCTCGGTCGTTTAGCGGCTTACGATTGGACCTATCCGCAAGACATGAGCAAAGGTGAAAAGGCTGCTTTGCGGTCTCTTAGTCACGCAGAGAAGGAAGCCGTGCTCACAAACTTGTTAAGAAATACTCAACCTTGCGATTTTAGTGATGCTGCCGTTAAGGCAAATTTTGACAATTTTATCGTTCAGTGGATGGGAAATGTCTTTGCCGTAGCAACTCTCGGTGATCAAGCAGCGAGTCAAATTTTTAGACAATGCCCTTACGAAGTTTTGCTGGATTTCCATGGCACCAGTGATAGTCGCTATAGACGTTTGTTACTTAGTGATGAGGAAGCTGATCTCGATCTCGACCGTTTCTTAAGGGATTTTGCCCGAAGGTTCCCAGCTGTTTTGTCAGAAGAGTCGATCGAATTGTTTTGGGACCGTAGCAGAGATAGTGAGATTGTTAGGCAGCTGATTACTTACTATTTTAAATATCTACCTCGCAGAAATGAAGCTTTTGTCACCCAAGCAAATTGGCAACCTGTCGATTCCCTTGAGCTTGTTGCAGCTATAACAGGCATCAAATACGAAGACGTAAAAGACACCGATATCAGCAAAAGACCGAGAACGTTTTACGGATTGCTGCTTGATATCCAGTCGGCTTTTTCGACACCGGTCTTTGCCGATATACCCTTTGATGCGGAAGTCTATAGAGATGGAACGACATTAGTCGCCTTCCTTACGGCGATGCGCGACAACTTGTTTATTCTAGGTCGCAACGAGCAGGGTCTAAAACGTTTGAAAGGTGTTCTTCGATCAGCTGGGACCCTCAATATGTCAACAATGGAAGATCTAATTCCAGTAATGAAAGATGAAGTGGTTAAGCATCTGAAGTCGCTCGTCGAAGGTGCCTCCCAAAGTCAAACAGAAACAACATTTACCTACGAAGATTTAGAAGCTCTTTTCAAAACTTGGGGTGATATCGAGCCCATTTTAACGTTGCTTGCCAGATTTTCCGGACAAACTAAATGGAAACCAGAAGTAGCAACAATGATGACAGTTTTTAGTCAGGTCATTAAAAGTAAATTTGAAGCGTATAAGTTTGAGTCAGAGGAAGCTGCCGCTCAACTTGAGGGTTTAACGAAATCTCAAATTGCAGCCTGGCGTCAGGATCGTCACATGTTGACATTGTCATCAAGTGGCGCGGCACAATCTAGCGATCCTTCTCAGGCTTTTGCTTCTATTATCGATATTTTTTCCACCAATCTGGCTCCTCATTACAGCGATGTGCAAGCTACATTCAAAGAGCTGCCTAACCTTGAGCGTAGCTCTGGTTTTGGGAGAAGTACCCCAGCGAAAGCTACCTCGCGCACTGTCTCGCAAAACTTCGATGATCTTGCAGCATCGCTAGAAAGAGGTGCGCCCCCGAAGTTAGTTGGCGAGTGGTTAAAAGAAAATGCACTTGCGTTGGTCGATCAAGCGAGCGCTCAAGAAGACCTTCAAGTCGCATTAGCACAGCAGTTGATTAGACATGGTTTCAGTCAATTAGAGAAGATTATGAGCAATCCTTCGACTCTTGAAGAAGAGAGGCAGAAGGCTTTTCTTATCATTCGTGTCATGTGGGGTAGCTTGATTGCTAGGAAAGGTCTTTCCACAGAACAAGGGATGGTGAAACAGGTCATTGAAGATTTGAAATCAATGGAATCTGCTATTAGAGCGACTCAGGTCCAGGATCTTGAAATGGAACAAAGTGGTTTGGTACTCACTGTGGTCAATTCCGCTCCTCGGCTTTTGATGACAGTTGGAGACTTAGTTAATACTTCTTCCTGCCAGAATTACCGGACTGGCGGAATGATTCACACCTTACTTGGGTATGTGATCGATGCCAACGTTAGGGCGATGGCGAGTTTTCATCTCAAGCCGGAAGACTTCGTAACTCAAGACGACTATAACTTTATCCGCGAAGCGCTGGTTCATGGAAAGAGTGTGACCATTGATTTCGACGGCGACAAAAAAGTTGCATCGTTCTCTGTACGTGGATACCAGGCCATTCAATCACGACCCCTTGGACAAGCTTATCTCAGACAAATGGTCAAAATCGGCATGGTCGAAAACGGCAAAAGTAGTGCTCAGCCAGGAGTGGTCCTGGAGAGAGCGTATTCTCAAAACCACCCTTCAATGAACGTCATGCTTGCCAATCATCGTGCTTTATATGAAGCCCTCCGCGAAGATGTCGGTGGTGCAGCAGAAGGCCATGTCAAGATGATCAAAACCCGTAACCCACTGGGAGTCTATTCGGACTTAGCAGGAGGGGTCAAAACCGATGATTATTCCATAGCTCTCAGCCAAGGAAGACCTAAATAAAGGCCCAGTCCTCAATGCACGACAATAGGAATCTAACATGAAAAATCTACTATATATTATGCTTCTGACATGTTTGTTCTTGCCAGCAGAGCTTCTGGCAAAACAAGACTACGGCGACGAAAAAGTCAGGCAAGCTAATGATGCGCTAAGGGCTCAAGATGCTTCCTTAGGCCTAACAATTGAAAGTCTTTTCGAGAGGACAACGATTCAAACTCGAGAACGTATAGAGCAAGCAGCAGAAACATTATCCAGACATCGATCCGTCGATACAGCTGTCCTGCTCTTTCACCGCCTTGCTCAGGAGGTTGGCCGCGATAAACCGAACTCAATGGTGTTACGCTCTTTGGTTAGCGCGATTGGCCGTGTAGCTGATAACCGATGGATTTATGATTTGAGTGATCTCAAGACTGCTGCATTGACAAAGCTAGCTCACCTTGATGATACAAAACGCCAAAGGCTCACCGGTGCTTTTCGGTCTGCTGAGGTGGCGCTTTTGGGAGGGACCGAAGAGCTCGCTTCTTACGATCGTCAGCCTGATAGAGAACCACCGCAAGTTGAACCAAGAGCGAGGCGATTACCAGCTAAGCTACCGTCCTTGAGGGAAATTGTTAAGAGACATCCTGCTCAA
>CAZBDM010000255.1:0-6508 GCA_964490675.1 uncultured Oligoflexales bacterium | reverse complement strand
TTGATGATCATGGTGTTTTCATCATTGGTTTTATTGCCATTTTTTGACCAGTTCATAGACCCGATAACAACGTTCTTGCCATCAGCCACAGCTGTTTTCATGTGCATCTTCCCACCAAAGTTTTCAATTCTCACTTCCGCACCAGCTTTGGCAAGCTCGACATGTTTCGAGTAAGGGTTTGATGAGGCGAGAGCATCGTAAATAAGCCTGACCTTTACGCCTCTTTTCAGAGCCTTTATGAGAGCTTCACTGACATCTTTATGGGTCAAATAAAACATCGCTATATTGATCGACCGTTCTGCCTTGTCGATAAAGGGAATCACGCCTGTGAAGATAGCGTTAGATTGTGGTGAGAAAAAAATTGAGACCTCAGTACCATCAGAAAAGCTAAGCGGCTCATGATCATCTCTCAGCTTTTTTCTTTTACTGAACTTGTGTCGCCGAAACATTTGCTCAAATTCGCCGCTATAAATCTCAGCTATGTCCTGAGACTCGACGATCATCGCAACGTTGGCGTTATATTCCGCACCGATACCAGTGCTGCTGATGTTAGTACTGCCCAACCAAACTTTAGAGTGATCAACGACAACAAATTTATTATGCATGATGGAACCGGAGCGTAAAGCTTGGTTGGAGCCCATATCAGAGATGACCGCACGTCTATCCATATGTCTTGGAAGCTTAGCCGTATCGCGGTATGTAAAGTTTTCTTCAAGCCACTCGCCGCCTTTGCCCTTTTTCTGGTCGACAACAGCTTGAACCTTCAAATCTTGTGTTTTGAAGTGATCTAAGGTCTTAAAAAACCAACTCTGTGAGTTGACACCGTAGATTGAAATTGCGGCTTGTTTTTTTGAAGACTTAAGAAGCGATTCGAGGCCTTTTGCCATCAAACCCATTTGATCACCAATCGGGCCTGACTTGTTTCCATCCAGCCAGGAAAATACATCAGCTGTGAACAGTTGGTAGCGAAACTTCCCGTCTACTTGCCTTGCGAAGGAGGCATTAGAAACGAAAAGGAGAAAAAGACAAAAAGACATCCTTGTCATAGCTGTTTCTCTAGTGATTATTAAATTATCTCGAATCTTCTGGGGTCAGTCTATGACAGGAATGCTTTGTCTGTCAGCAATTTTTTCAGGTTTTTTACTTAAATTATTGGTTAAGAAAAAGACAGATGAAAAGAGGCCGCGCGATCGCCAGACATGCTCTTTTCTGGTATCCTTGGACTATTATCCATTTTAGGTCCGCAATGGCTCTGCAATCACATCGTATTAAAACAATCTTCACCATAAGTCTCCCGATCATCGGCGGAATGGTCTCTCAAAATGTTCTCAATATCGTAGATACTGCAATGGTCGGACAACTGGGCGACGCTGCGCTTGCGGCTGCAGGCATGGGTGGATTTATCACCTTTATGTGTCAGGCTATTATTCTTGGGCTTTCTGCTGGCGTTCAGGCTCTTGCCGCTCGTAGAAAAGGTGAAGGAAATGACAGCGAAGCTGCCGTCCCGCTTAACGCTGGACTGATCGCAGCTCTTATCATTGGCCTTCCTTTATCGGGGCTCCTTTATTTTCTGGCTGAGCCTATCTTTTCTTTGGCAAATTCCGATGAAAGCGTCCTCAGTCAAGGGATTCCTTATCTTGAGGCAAGAATGTTTGGCATTACAGCCGTCGGTATTAACTTTGCTTTCCGGGGCTTTTGGAATGGTGTCAATCAAACGACCAATTATCTCAAAGCTATCGTCCTGATGCACATCGTTAATCTCAGCCTTAACTATTTATTAATATTCGGAAAGTTTGGCTTCCCTGCGCTCGGCGTTGAAGGCTCTGGGCTCGGCACCACGATTGCCCTTTATGTCTGCTCCAGCTACTACCTTATCGCTGGCTATAGCAAGGCAAAGCCATATGGGTTTTTGAGAATTCGGCCGCGTCTTGCGACGATTAAAACGGTGCTGAGAGTTTCGATTCCCAACGGCCTTCAGATGCTCTTTTTTGCAGCAGGGTTCACAGCACTTTACTGGATCATTGGCTTGATTGGCACAAAAGAGCTGGCAGCTGCCAACGTCATTATTAATATTAGCATGGTCTGTATTCTGCCGGGCATTGCCTTTGGTCTGACGGCAGCGTCTCTCGTCGGTCAATCTCTCGGCCGAGGAGATCCCGACGAGGCTGATAGATGGGCTATGGACGTTGTAAAAGTTGCCGTATTTACTCTTTTTCTACTCGGTCTACCAATGCTGATCAATCCCACCATGATCCTCAGACAATTTATTTCAAACCCTGAGACAGTAGATATAGCAATCTCGCCTTTGCGTATTGCTGGCGGATTTATGGCGGTTGAAGGCATTGGCATGGTGCTTCTCAACGCTCAATTGGGAGCCGGAGACAGTCGACGAGTAATGGTCGTTTCGACGGTCGTTCAGTGGCTAATATTTTTACCAGCTGCCTATTTTATCGGTCCTGTTTTAGGATTTGGTCTTACTGCCGTGTGGTTTTGTCAGGCTGGTTATCGAGGCTTATTATCTGTGGCAATGACGGTTATGTGGAAAAGAAAAGCTTGGGCTTCTGTCAATGTGTAAGTCAAGCTATTGACCTGTTTGCTCACCCTGCTGTTCTTCTTTATCAGCTTGCTCTTCAGTGTTATTTTGCTCACCATCAGGATTAGTATCGGTTGTTTCAGTCGCCCCCTCAGGGTTACTCACCCCGTTATTGTTCGCCTGAATTGTCGTGTCTAATGAAAGATAGCGCGACTCGATTTTATTCATATCTTTTCTGACCGCAACGATCTGATCAACGGTCGGTGTGATTTGTGCGTATTCATTTTCAAGCTGGTTAACAAGCGCTGTGACCTTATCGCATTTAGCCGCTTCAACTGACGGAGGACCCATAATCCCCGAAGCAATACCACCGAAGGTGTTTGCCCCTTGCATGGCTCCTACTGGTCCAGCGACAATCCCCCCGACCACAGCACCAACCACCATTGCACCGAGAGAAATGATCCCGTTTTTAAACGCTTTCATAGACTGTTTGTGAGCCCATAGATCTTCACACTCGCGCGTCTTATTGCGAATATGCCTTGAAATTGTCAAAAAGTTAGCGATATGAGCAGAAACCTTTCCCTCAAGCTCAGCAAGCTGTTGTGCTTTTTCGATAAAGAGAGGCTCCAACTCGTTCTCGTAGTCGAGTGGGTTCGTTAAAATAAGATTGTAACTACAGTCCTCAAGACCTGTTAGAGACACTGGCTGAGAGACACAAGGATTGATAATGTAGTAATAATCACCCGATTGTGCTGCCAAGTCTTTAAAGTCTGTTCGTGTGATTTGAACCCCGAGAAGACGACAAGCCGGATTTTGAGCAGCATCAAGCCAAGCCCATTTCATCACGCCAGGATCAATGTAGTCACCTCTTTGAGCAACCGTCGCGAGAGGCTCACCGGTTGCTTGGTATCTTAGAACGTAGTCTTTATTACAGCGTAAAATACGCGCCATATCGGCGTTGACCAGCTGAAACTTAAAGCCTGGGACTTTTAACTCACTGACCTGGTCGGCCGAGGCAAGAGTCGGCTGTTCTAAAAGTTTCACCTGGGCAAGACTCGGGTCGTACTTGACCTCTTGATTAAGCCTGACGACATCACTGCTGACAGGATCAACCTTTTTCTTTCCATCACAAGACGTCGTTGCAAAGGCAAGAGAAAAACTTACAAGTATAAGCATTGGCTTGATCATTTTTAAATTTATCTCAGTCATCTTTTTCATTGCGCCTTCTCCACACCTTCACGACGGGCCTTATAGGTTTGTGCCCGCTTCATCTTATCTTCAAACATGCGGTGCGTTTCTTTCAACTTTTGCACCAGAAGCTTACGATCTCGATCAGCCTTTTGGGCTCTTGTACAGCTTCTTGGATAGTCACTTGATGTCGAAGTAATGTTAAAAAGAGCGTTACCTAGGTTAACCCCTAAACCAGCAGTGGCATTTCTTTGTTCCCAAACAGCGCTCCAGTTTGAAGACCACTCCGAACTCCAACTAGCTCCGTCAGCAAATCCTGTCGTGTAAATACTTGCAGCAAAAGACACTCCAAGACCAATCAACTGGGTGATCGACCGCCGTCTTGTCACATCAGCGATTCTCTCTCCTTCTCTCTGGACACAATCAGCAAGGCCATTATTAAATTCGATCGTTTTGTAATAGATCTGTCTTCCCAAGGAATCGATTTCAGCTCTATCGTTATTGGCCTCAGCCATCACTTCCCGCTCTTCATCGATACGGTTATTGACGTAGTCTTTAAATACAGGTGATACGGTAACTTGTTTACTGCAACTTCTTGTCGATAAATTTTCTGTATCAGACAAGCGACTAGGATCAACACAGCCTCTGATAAGATAGCGGTAGTCACCAGACGGGGCAGCATTATCTAAGAAAACATCTCTGATCATGTAATCAGTAGCAACGATGTAACAACCTGATTTAGTTTCGGCATTTTGCCAGAAATTGGAGGACTGTAGGATTTGTGTCTCTTCTGCACCACTAGAAGTACCTAGGTCGACATTTTCAAGAGTGCTGCTACCAGTTCCTGAGTTTAAAATCTCATCGCCATTGCAGCGCATGATTTCAACGTAATCAACTAAATCAGACTGGGGCAGCATAAAAAACACCGCCGGTGATTCTGAACCCATATAAGACTGGCGTCCAACACGCACACCTGACACCCGGAAAGTCGGCTCATCAAGCTCGAACATCGAAACTTTTGGGCGCGGATCGATTTGATTCAGACCGGTTTCTCCATTGGCACTCTCTTTATCCGTTTCGACCTTCTTATCTTCAGCACAGGAAAGAAAAAAGAGCGCACAAGACACCATGCCAACAACGAGGGTCGACCGGCGCAGTGAGTTTGTCCGAAACAACTTCATCATTGTCCAAGCCCCAATTCTTCGTCAATTTTAGCCATACGGCTTTTCATTTGTGTCACTTGCGCTTTAATAAGAGCCACCTCTGCATTCATCGACTGTTCCGCAACACACTGAGTGGGCACTTGTTTGGAGGCTGTAAAGAGGTCAAACAAAGAAGTTCCAAGAGCCTGGATCGCACTGACTGGACTCGATCCAAACATGCCGACAGAAGAAAAAGCACCCTCTAAAAGATTGGCATAATCTCCGAAGGTCGACAGACTTGTTGCTGCCTTTTGAACAACACCAGCGACTTCTTTAACTTTAATGCCAGTCGAGATCGCTTGACCAACTTGCTGTTGAGTTTGCGTCAAAGTCAATTGGGTTGCCGCTCCGACTCCTTGGCACATGCCAAAGATCTTTGCAGCCGTGTCGGCAACAGCCGTTTCACCTGAAACCCCACCTGATTGCTGCAGAAGAAGGGAAACCCCTCCTTGACAAGTATCACCGGTAGCAAGTGCTTGACCGAGAAGTGACTCACCCATCGACAAGAAAGCTGACGTTAAAGCTTTAATTTGGGTAAGTCTGACGGCCTCGATATTTCTTTTGATACAGTCATCCATTTTTCTCTGGCCTCTTTCAAGAGCCATTTTCATTTCTGTGCCATAGGCTTTAATCTGTTCATTGAGATCAGCTTTCTGCCTAAGAAGGGCTTTAACTTCTGTGTCGTTTGGTTTTGGCTGGACAAACTGGCTTGCTGGAGTATTCCAAGGGCCACACTCATCTGCTGTGGTGTTACGTCCGGGGTCAACGCAGGCTTTAACTTTAATATCGACTGGACCCGTTTCAAGCAGAGGCAGGACCACTCTTGTTAAGGCAGAGCGGCCGTTAAAACACTGCTCATTAGAACCACAAGCGTTATAAATGACGTAATCTGCTCTTCCGTCAACCTCAAAACTGAGTCGACCGACGGTTTCGCTATTCTGAATAAATTTGGCTACTGAAATATTACTGACGACAAGCTGAGAGGCATCAACCGGCTCTTTTTTAAGACCGTCAAGGTTATAGGCTTGCGCATCACCGTTAGCTCTGTTTGCATCGCCGGTCTCGACAGCTTTGTCGCCACTGCAAGACAGAGCGGTGAAAGTTAGGATTACTGTCAGGATTGGTGTTGTCAGCTTATTTATCAACGAAGCTACTCCTCATGTTCTTTCATCGGTCCGAAGGTAACTTTTACTGTCCACAGTCAGTTCGGTTCATTAGCTCGAGATATTTTTCGTTTGCTTTAAGGGCTTCTTCTGACCATTCAAGCTTGTTTGCTTCGAATACGTAGCTAATCGCTGTTCTTTTATAAAAAGTCTCGCCATTGATCTTAATTTCTATTTCATCAAGTTCCATACGAGCTTCTTCAAAGTTTTCGTAATTACACTTTTCGCTTAGACCAAAGTTTTTCTTCTTACATTTTCTTTCAGCGTCGTACTGAGAGCCGCCTTTAGCAATTTTTAGATACTCAATCTCACTAATTTTTAAGTCTGCGAAATCGGTGATAACTTTGCGGCCGCCCGGGATAAACATCGCGTTTGATTCCTCATCGTTAATCACAGCCATATTGGCACCGAACTGAAAGGTC
>CAZBDM010000254.1:4576-6518 GCA_964490675.1 uncultured Oligoflexales bacterium | reverse complement strand
TTCACCCTGCATTTCGCTCCCGAAGATGACAGAGCTTTTAAAGATGAGTTTACGAGAAGACTCGAAAAGCATCTTAAAGAGCACCTTCGAGAGACTCAGGTGATTCGTGAATGTGCTGATACTTCAAATGAGATCCTTGTCTACAACGATGATCGCATCCCGACGATCGAAGAGCTCAAAGAGCCTCGTCCTGGTGTGTTTTTTGACTTTAATACCCCTGGTAAAATTCATTGTGTTTGGAGTCATGCCCAAACGGACGGGGTAGGGATGTGGCGAGCGTTAAGAGGAATCTTTGATGATAACCCACCTCTCGTTACTTACAATGAAGTTAAGGTACCACCGCGGATTCTTCCGGAATTTATGGCTTTACCATCTTTGACGAGACGTTTTGCCTGGCGGGGAAGACTCCGAAAAAAACCACAAATCAACGAAGGCCTATGCAGAGGACTGGTACGTTGGCCGACAGAAGAAGTAAAAAAAATCAAATCCCAGTATCCAGACGTCCCGTTTAATTTACTCACTGCTGGACTTGTTTTAGAAGAGATCTTTAATCGTCATCCAGAGCGTAAGTCATTAACACTAGGATTGACCGCATATTACCCCTTCCTTCTGTCTCGTAATAAATACTCAGTCATTCTTTGTAAGGTGCGACACGGAAAGCTGTCGCGCATCTTGGCGCAGCTTCGTAATCAGACATCATCAAAGTTAGTTGCTTGGGGGCAGCATGCCGCCCAGTCTTTCGTTCTTAATTCAATGCCTGAATGGGCGTTTAAGAGAACGGTACATTTTCTTAGGAAAAAAGTCGATGTTCTGATTAGCAGTTTACCGGTCGGACAGAAACCCATCTCTCTTGGCAACTTTCCGGTGGTTGTTTCCTGTCACCCTTTTCAGTTAAGCTTGCCCTATTACGCGCTTCTACTTGGTACAAAAAGTGAGATTTTTGTTTCTTATACGTCAAAGTTTGATGAACGAGACAATTTTCTCGACTTTAAGCAAATGAGAAACCGTTACCTAGATGATTAAAACCATTATTCTTTTATTGACTTTTTAAGCAAAGTGATTAAAAATTAGGCTTGCTTTTGGGCCAAAGTGGCCGTTATCTGACCACTCTTCTGACTGGTTTCATTTAGGTCCAGTCATTTCAGAAACTTAGTCTTTTTGACACATTCTTAAGTTTGGCATATTCATTGCTCTTAGGGCAAAGGGAATGAAACTTTCTAAGCACCAGAACTCAAGAAGGAACAACAATGACATTTAACTTCACTCTTTTAGCGCTGAGCCTCAGTCTTTTTTTGACCGCCTGCGGAGATACAGACTCTAAGCCCAAGCAAAAAAACTTAAAAAACTCTTCTGACGCGCTTGTTAAAGAACAGGGCGAGTTTAATTTCAACGAGCCTAATTTTGATTACATGATAGTCGAAGTTACTGAAGATCCATCATTTGAAGGACTGCAGGTTGATCGCACCTATATTGCATTTGATGACTACGTTACTAACGTAATGACACCAGTCATTAACGTGTCGGAAGATACGATCTGTGGGATTGATTTGGTGACCTTAAGATATGCTGATGAATCGGGTAATGATGTCTATACAAAATCTCAAGACAAAGAAGGCATCGCTCAATCCCTTTTCTTAGCGCACAGTAAAAAATCCGAAGATAACAAATCCTTCAAAACAAATTGCCTTGAGCCAGAGGAGACTGGTTACATCGTGACTCAGCTGAAAAGGTATGATTACAAGAGTATTAGTGGCTCTGTCATTGGTTTAAAGCCTGAACAAGAAAGCGAGGATACCACCTGGAAGGATAATGATGCGGTGCTTAGTACGAGCTTCGGCCTCTCTCCGGCTAGCCGCAGTGTGAGTCTTTCTGTTGGAAACTCAGACGAAAAAATAGCGCAATTGCTTTCGCCTTACGTTGCGACCGTTGTTCTTAACGACAA
>CAZBDM010000254.1:0-4566 GCA_964490675.1 uncultured Oligoflexales bacterium | reverse complement strand
ACAAAGGCATGCCGATCGCTTGGCGCGCGACTGATATCAGGGTGGACGAAGGTAACGAAGAAAACGATTTCATGGCTAAAGATCGAAACCTACCCCTTACCCATAGTTATAAGCAGCTCTTTGATTATATTAGCGATGCAGTCATGTTTGTTTCGTTTAGAGATATCAACTCAGACGAAAAAGATGAAATTGTCGCAAGTCGTAAAAAGAAAGACGAAAAAAGTCAATAATCGTCTCTGACCTTTAAAGAGCTACTAATGGGGGGCACAAGCCTCCCTTTTTTTATCGATGGTGCAGAATTTCTAGGTGTGGTCCTAGGGAGAGTTGTGGCAATATTTGGCTTGTTTGCGTTTGAATTAAATTTATGGCCGAGTGACGAGGAGAATTTACATGACAGATCTCAATTTAGGTAAAGAAGCGCAAGACCTAGAAAACAAGTTCTTTGCCAAGCAAAATGCAGAAATATTAAAAGCACTTAAAGAAAAAGCTCAGGTGGCAGAAAGGGTCGCCGTCTTGTCTGAAGTCAGCGGTATTAAGAACAGCGTCATTCTTGAAAAGTTAGTTTCTTTAGAGATAAATCCACAAATCATGACTGCCTTAACATTGTTTCCGATGGTATGGGTCGCTTGGGCAGATGGGTCTGTTGATGAGAAGGAAAGATCCGCCATCTTAAAAGCGATCGGCGAGAAAGGCATCAGTGAAGCGAGCGAATCCCATCAGGTCGTTTTAGGTTGGCTTGGGGAAAAACCCTCCCATGATCTATTGGATGCGTGGGGGTCATATATTCAAGGATTAAAGGAAGTTATGTCAGCTGAGGACTTTAAAGAGTTTAGTCAAGAAATCCTTAATCACTCAAAGTCTGTAGCTGAGGCAGCAGGTGGGTTTCTTGGGTTAGGTAATAAAGTTTCAAGCTCAGAAGAGGAAGCTCTTAAGCAGCTCTCCAACAAGTTATAAAACTTCGGTCCAAGCGAAGTGAAATCGGGGAGGCCCCAAGCCTCCCCTTATTTTCTTCACTGATGGACTTTTCGACTGGTGGTCTTATCCTTCAGCGCCAGGCATCTTCGCAGGAGTCATGACTTTACCTGAGAAGAGAATAGCTCCCGTTTCCGCATGCTCGATAGCAAACGCGAAGGGGCGATCAACTGTGATTGTTCTGCATGGTTCAGGTGGTATTGATGTTCTTTCCATCATAACAACTGCAGTCGCTGCTGAGGCGAAGGTACCATCTTGGTCAAAATCGATTTTAGCCTTATGGTAGACTTCACTGATCACAAGACCAGCTTCTTCTTCACGGACTTCAGGCTTTAACATCAAAGAAAAGTCAGCTGAGTCATTATCGAAAGCGACTTCCATACCATACTTTTCTTGAGAAAGAATCGACTTCAGAGACGTTGCTGCTTCAAAAGAAAATTTCGGCATGGTGATGCGGGTTTGACAGGCGATGGTGTCGTCGGTTTTCTTCGACAAATATGCAAGGTCTGCTTCTTCCAAAGCTGTTGTGATTTCGTTAACCGATTTGCCTTCATGGGGAAGGACAACGACGAAGTTAACACGTTTCGATGGGTCAGCGGCACGGTAGGGCATTTTAAAAATGGTTGCTCCCATTTCAGCATCGTCACGAGATTCAGTGAACTCTTCTTTGGTCATCATCGCTGCGTCTTCTATAGCTGCGGCGCCACCTTCTGGATTAAAGGTACCAGCGTTTGGCTCCTTGAACTTGGTCTGCCAACGTCCGAGGAATAAGATTGAATTGACCAGGACCATTTTGGCGCGCTCTGTAATAGAACCTTTTGGCAAGAGATCTTTGATACCCGTATAACGTTCGGCGAGTTCTTTCGCTTTGGCTTCGATCTTTTCAGGAGTTGGTTGGTCTTCCTCACGGTAGGAAGCGTAATAAGCTTCTCTTACGTCTTCTTCAGCGATCGTACGGATCGATGCTTCGGATGGAGTCGTTTGAGACAGGACATCTGCGTTAATTTCTTCCCTGATCCCATCTGGGTTTGACTTAAAGTCGACGTTTTGCACCGAAGCAAGAAAGCTAGAAACGTTTGTGTTGATAAAAACGGGGTCAAATGGGTACTTTTCATCAGCGTAAAGAGTGTTGGCAACTTTTATCATAACCTTGTCATCAGCGTATTCGGCATCAAGAAATCCGTTGAGAACACTGAAATGAGAAGTCGTTTGGGCCTTACTTGAGAATCCAAGGGCCTTTCTCATCGCTGTTTCAGTGCTAGAAGCTGCACCTTGATAGGTCATACCAAGGGCGCTGTTAATTGAATATGGGGAAATGATGAAGTTATCCCCCTCAGAGCTAGCGCTGGCAGAGTTGAGTAGTTTCCAGGACACCGAGTTGATCGCATCGACGGCTGAGTTACGCGGTCCTTGGCTTGAAAAAGCGGCACTTGCCTGAATCAGTGACGCACAAGCAATGCTGAGATGTAGTTTCGACAATTTCATTGTCTTCTCCTTCCCTAAAATAATTTGTTTTGCTGTCCTCTTAACTCGACATGGAAAGGTCTGCAATAGTTTTCGTGTTTAATCATGTCTGAATGTGTTCAAACGTGTCTCTTCCGAACAGAAAGTTGGAGTGTTTTCGGTGCGTAGATTTTTCAAAGCAGTTATCATAGTACGGACTATGATAATTTTAATTTCTTTTAATTTATTATTTAATTATAAAAGTCCATATAACTTTTAATTGAAATGCGCACTTTAATTAAGTTTCGTAACAATCGCGCCTTTAAAAGGACATATTTGCAATGGGTTTACGCTTCCCCAAAATAATTATCTTGAGTGTAGTCAAGCAAATGCAGATCAATCCGGTCTTTAGTCTTTAGTTGGGCGCAGTTTTTTTAGATGCTCGATTAGCTGAGCTTCCGATCCCATTGCGAGGGGTTTGTAGTAACGAACCCCTCGGAAGCCTTCCGGTAAATAAGTCAAATTCTTATAATCCTGATTGTCATGAGGGTAGATATAGCCTTCGCCGTAAGCAAGTTCTTTCATCAACTTTGTAGGTGCGTTACGCAAATGCAGAGGAACCGATGCTGTCCCTTTCTTTTTAAGGTCAGCCAATGCCTGGTCAATTGCCACATAGCTGCGATTACTCTTTGGTGAAGAGGCTAGAAGTGTCGTGATCTGTGCCAAAATGATACGTCCTTCAGGAAGGCCAATATGAGTCAATGCTTGCAAAGCTGCGCTTGCTGCAATGAGCGCTGTGGGGCTAGCGTTACCAACATCTTCACTAGCAAAGATAACCAAACGACGGGCTATGAATAATGGATCCTCACCAGCATCGATCATGCGTGCTAAATAATGCAGAGCCGCGTCAGGGTGAGAAGCGCGCAAAGATTTGATAAAGGCTGAAATGATATCATAGTGATCCTCACCTTTAGCGTCGTAAGAGGCTTTTCTAAGTTTTTCAAAGCCCAAGGACTTTATTCTTTCAACGGAAACATCTGAGGGGATTGAAATACTCTCTAGAATCGCTTCAAAGAGATTGACAGCCGCGCGCGCATCACCTTCACAGCTTTCGGCAATAAGGTCAAAGACTTCTGTTTTGATGTGAATCTCCTCACGACTGCGTAACTCTCCATACTGTGATGCCGCTTTCTTGAGAACACTGATGATGTCCTTTTTGCTATGACTTTGAAAAGCAAACGTTAAGCTTCTCGACAAGATAGCCTTATTCACCTGGAATGAGGGGTTTTCGGTCGTAGCACCGATCATTTTAATATCGCCCTTCTCAAGTGCAGGAAGCAGGACATCTTGCTGATTTTTGCTAAGACGATGAATTTCATCAAGAAAGACAATACCTGGAGTCTGACCATGATCGATGCGCATTTCTGAATCTGCAATAGCATTGCGAATTTCTTTGACGCCAGCGCTTACACAAGACAGCTCAACAAAAGGAACATTTAGGTGTGTACCGGTTAAGTAAGCGAGAGTCGTTTTACCTGAACCAGGAGGTCCCCAAAAGATAAGACTATAGAACTTACCACTATGAGTGAGTTTCCATAATGGCGACTGTGGATGCCAGATGTTTTCTTGACCGATAAAGTCGTTAAGTGTCTTGGGACGAATCAGATATGCTAATGGGTGGTGTTTCACTTAAATTTCTACTCCAAAAAATCCGCATCTAATCTACATGATTTACTTGCAAATGTTAGGGAAATCTTTGTTCGTATCTAATGAGACACATGCGTGACTGAAGGGACTGAGTGCGGATGACACGGTTACCTGCTAGCCGACCTAAGTGTCTGAAAATATTGTAATAAAAGTTGGTACGTTAAGTGCTTCTCAGATGTATCAGAGATGTGAAGAAGATTCATTTGTGAGGAGATCATGAGTAAAAAATTTTTCAAAATCTTACTAAAACTCGCAACTTTTTCTTTGTTGGAAGTCGCAATTGTCTCTCTTTCCGTGCTTTTTCCTTTCAACTTTTTTGACAATCATCCAGCTGTGATTATGCTTGCCGTATCTGGAGGGGCGGCAATATTCTCATTGATTCCAGTCACTGTCGGAGCTTTTTTTGTGTTGTTTTTCCTTCAGCATTTATCAAAAGAAAGCTTC
>CAZBDM010000253.1:3088-6530 GCA_964490675.1 uncultured Oligoflexales bacterium | reverse complement strand
GATTCAACAAAGCGGCCCTCATCACCTCCTCATAAGGGAGTGCCTCCGCCAGGATCGCCAGCAGCATTGAGGGTACTGATACTTTGGTTGGAATCAGAGCAAGGGGCGGATGGAGCAACAGACCTTTTCGTGATGCCCTGACGGTTTATTTTAGAAACTCTTTTCACTTAATTACATGGTGCCAAAAATACGATCTCCAGCATCACCCAGGCCAGGAATAATATATCCTTTCTCATTCAACTTCTCGTCGATAGCGGCAGTTATAATCTCTACATCAGGGTGGCTTTTGTGCAGGCACCGGATTCCTTCCGGAGCGGCCAATATACAGACGAAGCCTATCGATCTAGGTTTGGCTTTTTTGACAACATCGATTGCTGCCACCGCAGAGTTGCCCGTTGCCAACATCGGATCCAATATAAGAGCATGTCTTTCCGACAAGTCTGATGGCAGCTTACAGTAGTATTCAGTCGGTTCGAGAGTTTTCGGGTCACGATAAAGACCAACATGACCAACGTGAGCCGTTGGCATGAGCTCAAGCATACCGTTAAGGATACCATTTCCTGCCCTTAGGATTGAAATAAGGGCTGTCTTTTTCGGTTCAAGAAGGGGGGCCTTCATTTTAGCTAAGGGTGTTTCAATTTCTTCCGTTGTCAAGGGCATATAACGAGTCGCTTCGTAGCCAAGTAGCATACTGAGTTCTTTGGTCAGAGTACGAAACTTGACGACGCTTGTCTCCTTATCCCGCATAAGTGTTAATTTATGCTGAACGAGCGGGTGATCGACAACGATAACTTCTGCTTTATGTTCTGACATGGTTTACCCCAAAGCCTGTTTAAGATCAGCGATTAGATCCTCACTAGATTCGATACCAACTGAAAGTCTTAAGAGATCGGGTCCAATACCAAGTTTTCTGCGCAGATCTTCTGGCACAGAAGCATGTGTCATCTGTTCTGGGTGATTGATTAGCGATTCGATTCCACCAAGACTTTCTGCGAGAGAAAAAACTTTTAAACGGTTACAGAATGACGACACTTCTTCAAAGTCAGCATCAAGCACAAAACTAACCATGCCACCAAAGCCAGCCATTTGCTTTTTGGCAAGTGTGTGTTGATTGTGTGACTCAAGACCTGGGTATAAAACTTTTTTAACTCTCGCGTGGTTCTCTAGATACCGAGCAACCGCGAAAGCATTCTTTTGGTGTTGCATCATGCGTACAGCGAGAGTTTTTAGACTTCTTAAAAGTAAGAAGCATTCGATAGGTCCGGGTACCGCCCCTGCGGCAAACTGAACGAATTTAATTTCTTCGTGGAGTTTGTCGTTGGAAGTCATCACCGCCCCGCCAATAATATCTGAGTGACCACCGATGTATTTTGTTGTCGAATGCATGACGATATCTGCGCCGAGTTCGAGAGGGCTCTGAAAAATAGGTGACGAAAACGTGTTGTCTACGACTAAGTGAGCACCCGCACTTTTTGATAGAGCAGCCATCGCTTCAATGTCGATCACTTTCAAAGTGGGATTTGAAGGTGTCTCCACCCAGATCATCTTAGTCGAATCTTTTATAGATTTTTTAACAACTTCGATATCTGTCATATCAACGAAAGAAAATTCCAGATTGTATTTTGAAAATAGCTTTCTAAAAAGTCTGCCGGTACCGCCATAGACATCGTCGCAAACGACGATATGGCTTCCCGGATCTAAAATCTGAATGATTGCTTGTTCTGCTGCTAGCCCAGAGGAAAAAGCAAGTCCATACTTTGCTCCCTCTACTTCTGCAAAAGCTTTTTCGAGGGCATCTCTAGTTGGATTGCCTGCTCTTGAATAGTCCCAACCTTTGTGCTGGCCTGGTGCTTCTTGCACGTAGGTAGAAGTTTGAAAGATCGGAGTCATAATGGCTCCAGTTCTTTGATCGGGTTCTGTGCCGGCGTGGACAACAGTCGTAAATTTCTTGGGATCAATATCTTTGATCATAAACGGGGGTCCTCTAAATTGGTCGTGTCTTACAGGTCGCCAATTTAGTCTGGCAATTCGTTTACGGCAACCTTAATGTGGTAAGACTTAAAGGTCAGCGTAAAGATGAGCCACAAAAAGAGTGTCTGCAAGACTTCTCGTGCCCGATTCAAACCTTCGCCAGAGTTCGAACTGTACGTAGGGGAAAGGGTGTAAGTCAATGAAATAGCTGATTCTTTTTGAGTCGTGTTGAGGGTCGTTTAGAGTTTCGTAGTGGCTGCCAAAAATCACTCCTGGTAAGCCTGCGTAGGCGACTTTTAAGTCATTAATCGTTGAAGTGGGGTGCGTACGGATTGCTTGGCTGTCAAAATCGAGTGCTTCTGAAAGAGTTACTTCTTTTTCTTCAACCCAACGGAAGTTTCTTTCCCCATAGATGATAACTTGAAATAGATTGGCCCCTAAACCAAGCGCTTGCATCTTTATCTTCGACTTCTGTGATTCGGTCTGCCAGTAACTACCATTGATATGCCATCCGAGGGTAACACCTCGCAATCCTGAATGAGCACTGTAGCCTTTTTGCCTGTCTTCTTTTGGTTGTCTTGGGTCTCCTGTCATATAGGAAAGATGCCAATAAGGGACATTTGGGGTCCCGCCTGCAGTTACCGACTCCACTAGGGCAAATTGATCAAGTCCAATGCGTTCTCTAATCCACAGGCTGTGATTAGGGCGTCTCAATCCATACACAGGTGTTCCTCTGGCGGCTCTTACGTAAGTATTCATCGGTAAAGCATCAACCATAACAGCGTATTTTTGCTCGTACCTTCTTTGACCTTGTCTTAGTGACTCATCTCCAATACGTCCTAAAAAGAGTGCCGTATATGAAATATGTAACCAATTAATAAACGGACGGACACGTGCGGTGACCTCTGAAGCCATCGGGAATTGACGGCTTTCCCTGTCTGTTTGCCTTTGGATAACCCGACCATCGTAGTGAAGATCGTAGCGGCTAGTGTCTTTTAAGGGATCGATCGGCTTGAAGAAGTTTACGGCGTTCAGTTGATCGTGAGTGTAGTAGTAGCCCCATTGGTTCCTCGGACCTGCGCCATTAGGGTCAACGTGACAACCTTGGCAATCGAGGGTGCATCTGCGCCACAAAACAGGGCGTTGTGATCGACCTGGTGTATGACAGGCAGCACAGTTGTTGGCTTCTTTTAGTGCTAAAGTTGGGGTTGCTTGAGCGACTTGCGGAAGAGAAGCGGTCGCAAGAAAAAGAATTGTCAAAATCACTCTAATGATGGCGATCACCCCATTTGTTTGGCTATACTGGACTGAGCTTAGTCTAAGGATAATTGGTAAAGCAGAACAATAAAAAAAGATCTTTATTTTGAATAGACTTTTTATACGCATCATTATCGGTTGTGGGCTGCTCATATCTTGCAGCGAGGAGCAAGCGGATCCCCGCCAAATCAGAGCTCATACGGTAACTTTTCAA
>CAZBDM010000253.1:0-3078 GCA_964490675.1 uncultured Oligoflexales bacterium | reverse complement strand
GGTATTGCTCATGCTGAACCTTCGACTAGAGCTGAGCGCTATTGTCATCTCTGCCATGGAGAGGGGCTCATCGGTGGCGAGGAATTTGTTCCATCTTGCTACACCTGTCACGGAAAAAATTGGCTCGACTCTGATCCAGACAACAGCTTTGCACCGTCCGATCATACGGAAAATCGCCTCGATTATATGCACAAACCAGGTTCAGAGAGCCCGGCAGGAGACTGCGATCAGTGCCATGGAGCCAATCTTGAAGGCACGTCAAATCGGCCTTCCTGCCTTCTTTGTCATGAGAAACTGTGGCAATAATTGACTTTTTTCGATTTGGGGTGGTAAGAAATGGCTTAGTTTTAGCCCTTACAATGCGCTGATTTAAATAAGATAAATTTATGAATTTGGGATTTGCTTAATACCATGATAAAAAAGACGATAGCGAAACCATAGGGTTTGCTGGGAAATTAGGCAGAAGCATCCGCCTGATTTAATCAGTCAGTCGGAATATTGGTATAGTAAAAGTGATATGTTAAATTCGCCTCATCCTAGGTCGTCAAGATCTGGTAAGAAAAAAACTACAAAAAAGCGTGATGCTCAAAAAACCAAGCGTAAAAAGAGAGCTCCACTTAGGACGCCTGACCCCAAACAAGCCGCACGTCACAGTAAAGTCATCCAGCAAAATTTAGAAGAAGCAGCCTACATCGTTTTTGATATCGAAACAACCGGAGGAAATCCAGAGCGCAACGGTATTACCGAGATTTACGCGCTACGCTATAAAAATGGCGAGATCCTCGATACGTTTTACACGATGGTTAATCCAAAAGTCTCTATTCCTCCGATAGTTAGAAGAATGACTGGCATCACTAATAAGATGGTAAGAGACAAACCGTTGATCGAAGAGGTCATGCCGAAATTTTTAGAATTCATCGGTGATGACATACTTGTGAGTCATAATACTATTGGTGATTTGAGGTTTCTTGTCCACTTCGCGAGAAAGGCTTGTAACGTCGAGCCTCACAACTACTTCATGTGTACGCACCTACTCACAGAAAAGTTGATACCAGAAGCTCCGGATAAATCTTTAAAGGGTCTTTCTCAGTTTCTGCAGTTATCGGTTGATAATTTTCATCGCGCCGAAGTCGATGCTCACATCACACTATCTCTTCATCAAGAACTTCTTAGTCGACTTGAAAAGAAATCAATTAAAGTGGTCGAAGATGCTATTAGATTACAAGGAGATTTAGAGTCTGGTCTGAGGGTGGGGTGGGGCCTTGATGAAGATTCCCTCAAGCAGTTACCGAATACTCCTGGGGTCTTTTTTCTATATGACAAGCAGGGTAAGCCACTTTTTCTAAGTAGTGTCTTCAATCTCCATCGAGACATCAACAAATTAAAACGCTATCAAGTTTTACCGCGAAACCTTCTTAAGCTTGTCTTGCAAGCCTATAAAGTTGATACAACAGCGCATCCTAATATTTTTGAAGCGATGCTTGTTGAAGGCGAATCTCTCATTCGTAATAAGTTGCGTTTTGATCCAAATAATTGGCATTTAAGATCACTTCAAGTGTTATACGTTACCCATGACGAAGAGGGAATCAGGGTGGCGCTTGGGCAGTTGTCAGCTGGCGCTAAGCATGCTTTTGGTCTTATTCACGACCGAAAAGAGGCTCAGAAAATGCTTGATAGGTTGGCTGAGGTCTTCGGAGTTAGGGCTTCTCGCAAGGGGATTCTTTTGCCACGTGATCGTGAAAACGCATTGTTGGCGTTTTTTAATGGTACCCTCAAAAGCGAACTAAAAGAGGTTCGTTCAAAGTTATTTTCTTTTAAGAGTCTCTTCAATGCCAAAGAGAGGAAACGTTTTTCTGAGCTCTATTCAGAAATCAAGGGACTTGTGAAGATTGAGCCGGTCTCTGGTATCAAACAGCTTCTCAATCATTCTGGGGTTGTCGTAGGTACGGGCGAAAAAGAAAACATTTGGCGGCTTTATCCAATTATCGATTCGGTTCCTTACGAACCAGTTATTGTTGAAGGTGACTGGGAAAACTGGCTGATTAAATCTCCGCAAGGAAAAAGATTTATTGAAAACCTAAAATCAAATTCTGGGCAGAGAATCTACCAACCGATTTCCACCAAAGAATCTGCAAAAGTGAACGCAGCTATTTGGATGATGTTCGGTAATCGAAATAAAAAGCTACAATCACACGGTTGTGCTTTCTTTCCTCTTGACGAAATCGAGAAACCAAACTTTTTTTCCGACGAAACAGAAAAGTCCTCTTTATGAATCCGTTGATATTAAGGACTATTTTCAAAAAATTTCGGATCCCGGATATAACGAGTTGGTCATTCGCTCCGCGTCATTAAGGCAATTAATTAGCAGTGAATTTAGCTGTACCCTTAAGGCTACCATCGCTGCTGTTAAAACTAAGTTCGTTTCTTTCTGGAGCGTTCTGCTCATTGATAACGACCGAGCGAAACGCCTGAGCTCCTGAAACTTTCATAAATTCTTCGACTTTAGCCTCTTTTTTCATTTTGTAGATAAGAAAGTTCACTCGATAGAGCTTTGGATCGGCAATTTCGTTTTGTTTTTTGATCTCTTCAATGGCCTCGGCAACTTCATTCGAGTTGATGTTGATCGTCTTCGATTCAGAGGTTAATGAAATGTTTTTTAGCTCATGTCCAGCGAGTTTTGATAAGTCTGATCCTTGACCACGGAAAACAAGTTCGACCATCAAATCATAACGTTCGTTAGTAGATGGATTGTCTATCTCAAGAGTTTCAAGGCTGAAGGTAAAATCTTTAGCAAATAGTTGTTGGCCGATGAGCATGGTACTTATTGTAATAAGAGTAGCAAATAATTTTTTCATAGGAGTAACCTTAGAAATGGATGAAAAGACGTGGCGAATGCCAACTCTTATTAAGCAACTAACTCGCCAACCTGGTGTCTAAGATTCTACTTTAATTTTAAAAGCTTAGGTTCATTTGCTGTGTCAAGTATTTTGACAGTTGGGTAGGAAATCAACAAATGCCTTGTTCGGGAATCCTGCATCCAGTCAGATGAAGCCCGTAAAGACTATTTTTTTCCACCTA
>CAZBDM010000252.1:0-6545 GCA_964490675.1 uncultured Oligoflexales bacterium | reverse complement strand
GACAAAATCATTCGTCCGGCTCAAGTTGTCGTTGCAAAAGAAAAAAAACCAACTTCGAGGCTGGACAATTACACTTCGCTTATAGATGACGAAAACATCAATGAGCCCATCTACCACCAAGTTGATACAAGCGACTTAGTCAAAATCTTGATGACAAATGAGAAGAACGGGCTTCATGCAGGGGTTGCTCGACAACTGCTAAAAAAGCATGGTCTTAATAAGCTAAAAGAAGTCAAAAGCCGCTCGGACATTAGTATTTTTCTAAATCAATTTGATAGCCTACCCGTTTGGCTTCTGTTCGCCTCCGCGGGGGTCTCGATCTTTACGGGTGGCTTTATTGATGCTTCTGTTATCTTAGCTGTTGTGCTGATAAACGCTGGTCAGGGTTACCTCGCTGAACGCAAAGTTGAGAAAACCGTACAGACTCTTTTGGCTGCGAAGGAAAGAACGACGACTGTGATCAGAGATGGAAAAACGATTGAAGTCGCTTCAATTGAAATTGTCCCTGGTGATTTGATTGTCTTAACAAGAGGAATTCTCGTTCCCGCAGATGGACGTGTTATCGCCACTGATTCTTTGTCTGTTGATGAATCGGCGCTAACAGGAGAAAGCACAACCGTCATTAAAAAGAATCTCACTTTAAAAAGAAAAGACCTTCCTATCGCCGATCGAGTCAATATGGTGTTTCGTGGTACCGTCGTTACCGGCGGTAAAGGTATGGCCATTGTTGTTAATACAGGTCAAGCGACTGAGATAGGTCATATTCAAAAAATGGTCGGTACGGCAAGGTCTCCGGCGACTCCCTTACAAACCGAATTGGATCTTCTCGGCCAACGTGCCGCATTAACTGCCGGCGCAGTTTGTGTTGGTGTGTTTTTTCTGGGAATACTAAGGGGCTATAGTGCTGTGCAGATGTTGAAAACGGCGACGTCTTTAGCGGTTGCGGTGATCCCAGAAGGATTGCCGACCGTCGCTACTACAGGTCTTGCGCGAGGTGTCAGAAAGTTGCGTGGAGATCAGGTGCTCATCCGTCGTTTAGAAACTCTTGAAGCTATGGGAATGGCCGAGTTTATCGGTCTAGATAAGACTGGAACCCTTACAAAAAACCAACTACGTGTGGAAGCCTTACATTTTGATGGAGACATATTTCGTCTTCTAAGTGAAGGAAGGTTTGAAAGTGAACTGTCTGAAACAGGGCTTAAACTTCTTCAAATGGTCGTTCTTTGCAGTGAAGTGAGTCTTGAGAGAGATGATGACAATAACGTCGTTCTGCAAGGTAGCCCTACAGAAAGAGCGCTTGTCGACGTGGCGCGATCAGCAGGATTTAATGTCGATCTCTTGCGTCTAGAGCATCCGCTTGAAAATCTTTACCCGCGTACAGAACATCAAAATTTTATGACGACTATGCACACTGTTGATGATCAGAGTCAGTTAATCGCAGTGAAAGGTCGCCCTAGTGAAGTTCTTGACCTCTGTAATAAGATCATGATTGATGGTGAGCTCCGCATTCTCGACGAAGAGGTGCGTCACCACATCACGGTTGCTAATGATCAACTGGCAAGTCAGGCTCTACGTGTTTTAGGAGTCGCTTATAAAGCGAGATTCAGAGACCTAAAAGGTAGCCGAGATACAAAAGATAGGGACCATGAAGACCTCATTTGGCTTGGTCTAGTTGCTATGAAAGATCAACTGCGTGAGGGTGTTTCTGAGCTCATTAAAACATTACACGGCAGTGGTATCCGCACGACGATGATCACTGGCGACCAAAGTACAACAGCTTATGCCATTGGTCGTGAACTGAATCTTAATGCAGATAAGCCCATGCAGATTATTGACTCGACGCGATTAGATCAGCTTTCCGCCGAGGTATTGGCTCAGATTAGTCAAACAACACATATCTTTTCAAGGGTCAATCCCTCTCATAAGATGGAAATTATTCGAGCTTTACAAAAAGCTGGAAAAGTCGTTGCGATGACTGGTGATGGCATCAATGATGGACCAGCTCTGAGAGCAGCAGATATTGGAATCGCTCTCGGAAGCCAGGGTACCGATGTCGCTCGTGAAGTTGCTGATATTGTCTTACTGGACGATAATCTTCATTCTTTGATGATCGCAATTAAAGAAGGACGAACGATTTCAGCAGACATCAAAAAGTCGGTTGAATTTATCTTGTCGACCAATCTTAGTGAAGTTGTCCTCACCTTTTCATCCCTTGCTCTTGGCCTTGGAGAACCCTTAAACGCTCTTCAGCTTTTATGGATTAATCTTTTGACTGATATCTTTCCAGAGCTCGCTTTGGCGGTTGATCCCGCCGAAAAAGATATCTTAAGCAAACCACCACGCAGTCGCCATCAGCCACTTTTAGGAAAAAACGACTACCAGCGTTGTCTAGCTGATGGTCTTGCTATTTCCTTGGGGGCTTTAGCGACCTATGTTTACGGACAAAAGCGTTATGGTGCCGGCGGTCAGGCTAATACAATAGCTTTTTTAACCCTAACGACAGGGCAGCTTCTTCATCTTCTTAGTGTTCGTTCGGAAAAGTATAGTATTTTTGATTGGATGGCGGGAGTCAGAAAAGAGCAGCAACCGCCTCGCAATCGCTATATTCCAATGGCACTTAGCGCGGGGTTGAGTCTTGAATTCCTCGCTGCATTTGTGCCCGCTTTAAGAAGATGGATGGGAACGGCCCCGGTGAATTCTTCTGATATCTTAATTTGCGCTGTCGGTTCTTTTTTGCCTTTTATCTTTACCGAAGCCCGTAAGACGATAGCCGCTCATTCGACGCTCCAAGAACATAAAAGGGAGGTGTTGTTGTGAACACCATGACTATGTTTACATCAGAATCGGTGACCGAAGGTCATCCAGATAAATTATCGGATCAGATTAGCGATGCTATTGTCGATGAGTTCTTAAGGCAAGATCCATTCTCGCAGGTGGTGGCTGAGTGTGCTCTTTCGACTGGGATCGTCTTCATTGCTGTCAAGTTTTTTTCTCAAGCACATGTTAACATTCCTGATCTTGCCAGACAGGTGATTCGTGCAGTGGGTTATCAAGAAAGTCAATTTAATGCTGAAAACTGCACGATCTTGACCAGTATTAGTGAAATCTCAAAGGCTAATCATAGTTGGCATCCTGAGCAGGCTTTAAAAGAGAAAAACTTCGACCAGCTCAAAGCAACCGAGCATTTGACTCTTTTTGGATTTGCTTGCGACCAGACTCCACAATTGATGCCTCTTCCGATTATGATTGCTCACGCTTTGACAAGACGTATGGACGAGCTCAGGAAGATAGGCGAGCTTCCTTACTTGAGTCCAGACGGCAAAACTCAAGTAGGAGTTGAATATCAAAACGGGGTTGCAAAAAGAATTCATAGTCTCAGTATGATTGCCGGAATTAATGAAGGTATGATCGTTGAAGATAAAAAAATCTTTGATGAACTCAAGTCAGCAGTCGTTGATCGCGTATGCGAGTCATTTGAGGTCAAGCCCGATAAAAGGACTCGCGTGTCTATAAACCCGACGCTTCCTTTTTTGACTCTCGGTGGACCAGGTGTGCACTCTGGGCTTACTGGTAGAAAAACGGCAATTGACACATACGGCTCTTTTGCGAGGCAGAGTTCTTCTGCCTTGTCAGGGAAAGATCCTTTCCGTATTGAAAGAACCGGTACTTACGCTGCTCGCTACGCAGCAAAAAATATTGTCGCCGCCGGACTGGCAAGCGAGTGCGAGGTGATTTTGAGTTACTCAGCAGGCCTTTCAAAGCCTGTAAGCGTTGCTGTGAGAACATTTGGGCGAGGAAGCCGCAGTGATCAAGAGATCAGCAAGCTGTTAAGTGTTCAATTTGATTTTCGATTAGGTGCTATTCTGGCTGATTTTGATTTGCATAATTTGCCTAAGAAATTTAATAAAGATATTTACAAAAACCTTGCCTGCTATGGACAACTTGGTCGAAGTGATATAGAGGTTCCTTGGGAGGCGCTCGGCATGGTTGAGGTAATCAAGCATAATGATTAAAGAAATGAATAGGAGCCCACGGCATGTTTCCTGGTAAATTCTTTTCTGGTTTTGCGGCAGGTTTTGCGGCAGGTTATTTCACTCGCGAGATTACTCCGTTTTTAAAAGAAGTCGCTCGCCCTTTGACGAAGGCAGCCATTAGAAAAGGTCTCGAATGGCAGGAGAAGGCTGAAGAAACGCTGGCTCATTTTGGTGAGACGATCGAAGACTTGACCGCAGAGGTCGTTGCTGAGAAAGAACAGCAAAGAAAACAAGCGACTTCCGCTGAGGGCGAGTCGCGTGGAGACGAAGAAGACCTCGAGGAAGACATCTTCACGCGAAGCGAGATGACTCGTAAGGCCGCACGTGCAAGTAAGCCTAAGTCAAAAGTGAGCAAAACGACGAAAAGGGTACGAAGTCAGTCTCGAGAGGAGACAGTTCATGCTTCCCAAAGCTAGACTCACTCATCGGGGATGTGAACGTCTGCGCTTTTACCTTCCCGAGAAAAAACGCGACACAAAGTTTTTTAAAAAGTTGCATGCCGACCTTAAAGATGTTGAAGGTATTGAAGAGATTCGTATCAATCCTGTTTCCGCTAGCGTGTTGCTCTTGGGAAGCCTTGACTCGAAGGACTTGCTGAATTCTATCGAAGACAGTGCCAAAATTAAGTTTTATAGGCGCTCGGAGTTTAGATTAACCGCAAAAAAATCATCCTTTCTCGGTTTGGCAAAGTCGTTTCGCTCGGGGACAGTCGAGTGGGACACTGCGATCAGGCAGAAATCTAACGATGATATCAATCTTCGAGATTTAGCTGCTCTTTCTTTAATTGGCTTAAGTCTTTTTCAACTTGCTCGTGGCCAACGCTTTCTACCGGTTGGGGGAACGCTTTTTATTCAAGGTCTACAGCTTCTTTCAAAAAATAAGAGCACCTAAAGATCTTTCATCCAGACTTGTCGTTTTTCTCTATCGACTGTTTTTGATCGACATCTTCCCGTGATAACTGCATCTTCAAGCCGTCATTTTTTTGAGCCGGTGTTTGTTCGAGATTTTTGGCAATGAGTTGCTCACTTGATTCCGGCGAGTTTTTTGAGGCGCAACTTTTTTTGATCGTCAACGTTACAGATGTATTTTGTATGAGCAGTTTTTGCAAGCTTTTGAATGCGTTGTTTAGAAAGTGAGTTGTTTTTGTCGAGGTATAGCACCGCATCACTTAGGTTTTGTATGTAATCACAGCCCCTAGAAGCGTTTTCGTCGACGGTTTCCAAAAATAGGCTAACCACCTCGACGAAAAGCTGGTCTTCTAGCTTATGCCGATGACGGATAAGCATTGAAAACATACGAATCGGAAAACTGGACGTATTCAATGCTTATACCATCTGCGTAGGCTGGCGTTGTTGCCAGCAATAAGCAAAACGTAACAACAAAGGCAAATTTGTGTAATCTAAGCAAGGGCTCCTTAGCCTTTCACTGTTGCAGCCGCGATTTGTGGTGTCGTTGATCCACCACCTCTCTTCCAAGAGTGATACTTCTCAAGCCATTTAAGTGCCCAAGCAGGCGCATTGGCTTTTTTCCAGTTTCCAGCGGCGTATTTATTTGCTTCCGACATCGTTGGATAAGGGTGAATGGTACCAAGAATAGCGTTGAGGCCAAAGCCATGTTTCATCGCGGCGGTAAATTCAGTGAGTAGTTCACCAGCTTCGGCACTAACAATTGTGGTGCCAATTACTTTGTCTTTTCCAGGTTCAGTGAGGACTTTAACAAATCCGTGGTCGGACGATTCTGTGATGGCGCGGTCAAGATCGTCGATACCGTACTTTGTCACCTCATAAGGGATACCTGCTGCCTTAGCAGACATTTCGTTGTGACCGACCTGTGCCACTTCAGGCTCCGTGTAGGTCACCCAAGGGATCACACGATAATCGACTTTGAATTTTTTAAACGGACGAAATAGGGCATTTACAGCACAATACCAAGCGTGATGAGCAGCAACGTGAGTGAATTGATAGGGCCCTGTAATGTCACCAGCAGCAAAGATGTTTTCACCATTTGCCCGCATGTATTCATCAACCTCAAGGGTTCCGTTCGGTCTTAACTTCAGTCCAAGTTTTTCGAGGTCAAGTTGCTCACTACGTGCTTGTCTACCGACGGCAATGAGGATTTCATCAAATGCTATTTTCTCGTGACGTCCATCTTTCATTTCACATACCAGGAGCTTTTCGCCATTTTCAGTCAATACCTCTGTCGCTTTGGCGTTGACCTTTAGGTTGACCCCCTCTTTGACGAAGGTATCGATGACAACTTGTGCGACATCATCGTCTTCTCTCGGTAAAATACGAGGCCCCATTTCCACTTGCGTGACTTGTGATCCGAGACGCGCAAAGGCTTGTGTCATTTCCGCACCAATAGGTCCTCCGCCTAAGACAACCAACCTTTTGGGAAGCTCTTGAAGTTCCCAGAGGTTATCGGAGGTGAGGTATTTGATTTGATCGAGACCTTTAATAGGAGGCACGAACGGGCGTGCACCAAGAGCCAGCACAATATTTTTCGTTTTGA
>CAZBDM010000251.1:6009-6550 GCA_964490675.1 uncultured Oligoflexales bacterium | reverse complement strand
GCAAAGGGCGACCCAATGTGACGGCTTAGGGGTGCGCAGGCAGGCACAACTTCATCTAAGACAAGCTCGAGGATAGCGCTTCCCTCTTCAAGAATTTTCGCATTTCCGATTTCTTCCTTCGCTTGGTAAGTTTCTAGAGAAGCCTTCGCTTTACTCTTGAGAAAGCTACAAGTCATAGACTTTAAAGCTTCGCGGCTGTAATCGTCAGAAGCTCTTTCCGGTAGATCGATATCGTAGATCTCTGCGGCAAGACACTTAAGAATCCCCTGACCCATCCCCCAATATAGACTTGCTTGTGACTTGGTCAGTGTTCCGAATTCAAATGCACCCGACGTATATTTTTGCAATGAATCAGCAAGTTCTTTATAGGGCTGGCATAGTAGCTTGTGTTGCTCGGGAGCATCTCCAGCCCAGGCGGTCGACGACAGCAAAATGCCAAACGTTAAGATCATCGTTTTCATAGGTTCTCCTAGAGGCTCGTTTGGGTTAATGTAGCACCGTGGGTACAATTTTAATACGACCTTGCTATTAAAACCTTATC
>CAZBDM010000251.1:5554-5999 GCA_964490675.1 uncultured Oligoflexales bacterium | reverse complement strand
TTATCAAGTTGTCAAACAAAACAAACGCTGACTGATTAAATCATGTTCGAAAGGATTGTTGGCTTCGAACGTTAAATCATGACGGTTCAACACAATTCGACACTTTTATAGAAGACACCAGTCAATGGCATTTAAATGAGCCTCAATGGCATAACTTTGTTGTCCTTGATACCAAACCCCATAGTAGCAAAAAGCCCTTCCATGATTGCCGATGCTGTTTCATAGGAGACCTTATTTTTAGCTAACACTAAGACCTTACCATTGTCTCTTCCCTCAATGACAAGACTAGACTGCGTTTGATTGTTATACCTAACGAGTACTTCAGCAATGGACGTCCAATCACTCGTGTGTAAATCAATCGCTTGATTTTTAGAGGGGCCTTTAGGGATAATCATAGGCTTAACATGACGCTTATAGAACCTTAATGGTATTATGACAACAACAC
>CAZBDM010000251.1:0-5544 GCA_964490675.1 uncultured Oligoflexales bacterium | reverse complement strand
TGAATGAATGGGGCGTATCCTTGGTTTACAAGAGCATCGGTAAATACGCGACAGGTTGCATACTTTGAACTTTTCACCACACTATGAATAGCAAGACGGCCAGAAACAATTTTAGTTAGGACAAATGGCAGCTCGAGGAGCTCATGTGATTTTTTCGACAAATCAACAAGACTTGTCTTAGGTGGCACAGCCATATCATAAGAGCCTTTTTTGCTAAACTCTTGGCACCATGTTTTTAGCTTGTCGGAATACGTTTTTAACGTATTGACCCGTTTCTTTTTTGCGACGACAACAGACTCTCCCAAATCAATCCAAGCACTATCAATTTTATCTAGATAACTCTTAAACCGATCATTATTTTTTACGTCTTCACTTGTTAACTGAGTAAGATTGATCGCTCTTGAATAGATCACCGGTTTACCGAAGCGCTGTGAGAGAGCATCAAGAGGACTTAAGGGAGGAGAATCGGTTGTTATACAAGCGGTTAGAAGACTTAAGAAAAACAGGCAAATGGATACTCTTATCATGCTAACTCCTCTTCATATTTCAGCGGCTATCGGGAACAGGTGTCAGTCCTTCTGGCATCCGCTCTAAATCAGGGTCTTTGAGAAGAAATTCCTTAGGGATTCTCCGACGCGGAGGTTGGGGCTTTTCTCTGAAAGTCCGCTGGTAAAATACGAAAACAGGTTCATTATATTGTGGGTCGAAATAAAACAGATAGTCAACGAAAACGAACAGATCGTCTCCATCAAAAAAATCCGGCACAATAAAATCGTCACCATATAGAGAAAGCGGAAACCGTCTTTCAGATTGATGACTGACGGCAGCTTTTATCAATTCGAGATGCTGATAAAAACGAGGGTCGGCCCATCTATCTTTTAGGCGCTGAAAAGAGTCATTCAATCGATAAAGAACTTGTTCGATACTTTCATCTAAACGAGACCTCATGGGGTTTGCAACATAAGACACGTCATCGAAAGAGCCTTCAATAGCCTCCAGCCAATGTTCTATCCGCTGCCATCCCCTCAACTCCAACGCCTGAAAACTAAAACCATCGCGCAATCGAGTCACGTCATCTTCTAAAGTCGCTAGCCTAGAAAGAATCGTTTTTATACGCGATAACGCAATGCTTTGCTGGCTAACATCTTTAACCGCTACAGCATAAGGCTCGTAGTGAGTTAGAGATGTTCGATCGTTAAATTGTCCGTGAGCTCTTAACAGTTGCTGCAGTTGCTGAAGGGAAAAAAGAGCCTGAGATGTTTGATTTTTAGGATGATCTGTATGACTAACGACTTGCTCACAATGAAGAGCCTTAACAAAATCTGGCCATCCTAAGGCGTACACATCACCACAAAAGAAGAAGAAAAAGTTTGCAATCAATAACTTCATCAAATCGCTTCTCATGGCTAGAGATTCTTGATATTAATACGGAAATCACTGTGAAATCAGCAAAAGATCAACGCCGAATCTTTTTATAGCACAAAATCGTCGCTCTTAAAAACACCAATAAGAACTTTATGAACGGCTTGTTAGCCTGTCAAGCGGACGAGTGGAAGGTGCGTATCCCGACGAGTGCAAACGTGCAAAGAAGACTTGCAGTCAATCGTATTGATAGCCACAAAGCCTTCGATAAAACAAGCGATCATAAGAGATTTTACTTTATCAGTTTTTTGGGGGACAAGCTTTTACTTGACCCCGATGGGAGTTGGGTTAAGTCCATTGATACAAAAATAGGTGCCCTCTTCGGTTTCGCTTTCAGCACACCCTGTACCTAAACCATCCGCATAGGCACCTATGTTTTGAATACTAGTCACGACATTATCAGCTAAATCATAGTCGAGCCTAACCGTTGCACTTTCGCCTTCAGATACGGTAAATCCCTCAAGGACGGTATCAACACATCCTGACGAGGTCGTCGTCGGAGAAGTCGTATCAACGGCAACCTTATTTTCAATATGACCTTCGACTGCCAGTCCGTAGACAGACATCCAACAAATCGTTGCTTGGTTATACTCGCCAGGGACAACCGGATAATCACCGGCGGCCAATTCTTCATTAACAACTTCTGTAGCTCGCGCAAAATCGACTTCGACCATTTCAGAAACCGTACAAGCATCGGGTCCTGGTGGCTGATAGTATTCGTACTTTTTACCATCGCGTTCAACATCACTTTTTCCGCCGTTTGAACAGCCAGAAGGCGCAACATATATTCCAGATTCATACTCAGGAGAAGCACTGCTATCGGTTGGATCAGCAACTTTACGTAAACTAACAGAGAAGACTTTCACTCCAAAATAACTGGGAACAACACTATTCGTCGCAGTGAGATTTAGAGACGTTGATGTACTGTTGGCAACGGCAAGCTTCACCTTTGCAGAATCACCATCTTCCGGCCCACAGCTTGTCATATGGGTGCTAAGCAAAATTGCAGATATAGCAAATATTCGATTCATAAGACCTTCCTCCATTCGGCATACCTACGGAATCGGTAGGTTCTATGAAACCTTTAAAAAAACTCATTTCACGACCACTCTTTACCCTCGGGTTGTTGTATTTTGGGTGTTTTTCTGACCATCTTTCAATTTAACCAAGACTGCTGAAAGGTATATCGGCAACCTCTCTCGTCGTCTCTTTATTAAATAACGAAAGCGACACTTCCCTCTCTTCCTCTGAGTGTCAAGTTAACACGCAATTAATAACGTTAATTTACAAGTATATGTAGGAAACCTTACTGAGTGAAAGAAGAAAGGTTTTAGCCACTCATTACTGCAATTGATCGAGAAGAATTGTAATTAATGCTTTAACCCCTGAGGTCCGTAAAGAGTTGACAAGCGCTTCTTTTACGGACACTCCTTTGGCTGCACTGAGAGCTGCAGCGATATTTTTACCTGTAGCCTTTACATCAAGTGGACCATCGAGATAAAGAGACCTCATGAGAACTTCTCTAGCAAGTTCGGGATGCCTCGTGTTAAGAGGCGTATGATCGATAGCCGCTATGAGTTCTTGCGCTGTAAACTCGGCAGTCAACATCTCAATAGTCGCTTTGGAAACGCTGCTTTCAAGAGCGGCTTGCAAAGCATCGATGAGACCCGCAGTGTTTTCTGCAGATCTCGCTTCTAATATCAACTCTTGTCTTTGCTGCCGCTCCTGAGTCCGGATTTCTTGGCTTTCCCTGTCAAGAGGATGTTTTAGTTTTTTGAGGGCCTTTTCAACTATTTGGCCAACACGAGAGCGGGAAACATCCATCCATACACTGGCCTGCTCCTGGGTTAGGCTTTCAGGTGACCCTAGCCATTGCAAAATATCAGATCTTGAGGCTTCGGGGGCTCTTTGTAAAAGGTAAGCTTGCTCACCGTCATCTAGCGCTAGACCAAAAACGAGTTTAATCGTCACGCGCTGTTGATCGTTGAGATGTGCTGCAATCAACCCCAATATCGCTTGAATGTCTTCGGCGTCTTCCAGTTGACTTAAGGGAGCATCACCAGAGTTGGCCACTAAAAGATCGACGACAGTATCGCCTCTTTTATTCTCAAGACCTTGGTCTCTTCTCGTTTCCGCTAGTCCGTATTCGAACTCCATAAGAAAGGCTACTTTTTCGACGGTTTTCAGCTCTTCCATCAAATCATCAGACACCCTAAAAGAGGAAGGGTCTCCATCGTGGATAACCTGAAACACTTCCTGAGGTGTCACAGATCTTTTACCAGGTGTCCTTGCAAGAAGATCGTCGATTATATCTCTAATCAGATGAGATGCTCTTTTTTTCCTATCGGGAAGACGCACCAACTGAAGATCGTCAGCAATAGCGCTACGAATCTGTTCTTTAACGACAGAAGTTAAGTAACTGGAAAAATTATTTCCTAAGTCCGGATCAAACTTTCTCAAGGCCAACCAAGCTCCCGCTTGACCGAAGGCAACAAGGTCAGACACTTCGAAATCCATGTTGATCGCCCAAGCGAATTCTTGTCTGATGATAGATTTTATGAAAGGTTTGGCATCCTGAATGATCGTTTCTGCTAAGCTGGTTTGGGAAATCCCAACTTCACCGGTGTTTAAAGCCTCTCTCTCCTGCATCGAGATCATTTCTGCACGACCATCTCGTAAAAACGCATATACCCTTGCTCTAGTGTTCTGCAAGCTCGTTATAGAGCCCGCTTGTGCAGGAGCATGAGGGTTTGAAACCCAACCATCTTCAACTTCTCTGCTTGCCTGAAATTCGCAAGGACTTTGGTCACTGGCTGAGGAAATTTCCGCCGTGATCAGTGCCATCAATAAAAAAGGGCGGAGGAAGGCTGATGAAAAAAAGTATGTAATGTTGAATAGAATCATAGGGGACCACAATGCGCAAGTTCGGTATGAAACGACGGGCAACCTTGGCCAGGAAAGCATGATACCGCACTGCCCAATTAATAGTCAAACCAATAGATTGCCTTGAGAAACCCATGCTTTTTCAGGTACTTGGCCTTTAGTATGACATACATCGTCGCAAGCTTTAGCGATAATCCCTTAATCGTCAAATGATTTGCCGGAGACGCCTTCTTATCAAACAGATTTGTCAGACAACTCGCCTAGGGATCCAGCCCAGCCCTCCCCATCAATGGTTCGCACTGAGCGCGATGGAAATGACTTCCAGGCAGTCACGCTGCTATGCCAAACTAGACTTATAGCTAGTCAAATTTTTTCTTGGTTGCTAACATCTTTTTATGAACAAACTTTTTCTAACAATCGTATGCTTTCTTTTTTCTGGTCCATTGCTGTTCTCTCAAACTAAGCAATATGACTTAGGAGTGATCGAAGTTTCAGAAAAGAAGCAGTCTAAGTCTATTGGCACTGTCTTTGACAAAGGGGTTCTGAGGATTTTCTTTGACTTCCAGAATCGCCGGCCTTTTATGATCGACAATATTGACGTCTCCACTGATTGCGACTGCTTGCCAGCAAAGTTTTCGCGCACTTCTCTCGGTCCCGGAGAAAAGATGCGCATCGATATAGGCATCAACATTAAGGGGTTTCGCGGCCCCTTCTCGACGACTTACAAGATTGCTTATAAACGACGAGACAAGGATTACCATCAACTCTTGACTGTTAACTACCAGGTCAAAGGCGAAGTCAAAGAACATAAACCGGGTTATCTTGCAAAGATGATCTCAACAAAAGGATGCCGTTCCTGTCACGTCGATAGCGGCAAAGATAAGTACGGTAAAGAGCTCTTTCAGTCGCTTTGCAGTCCTTGTCACGGTCGCGAAGCACAAGGCGGCTGGGCACCTAGCTTTCAAGAAGAAGAGTTCTTTTCCAAATCATATGACCCCAATGCCGTACGACGATTAATTCTTGAAGGTCATAAAGATGAGAAGATTCCTGGTTTTTCACAAGAGAAAGGTGGCCCTCTCAACAAAAAACAAGTCGACTCACTTTTGAAGTTCTATGAAGATCTTAAAGAAGATTTTGGCCCTTAAAGACCAAAGGGGCTAGACGATCGTTACTTAAAAAACGAACTCGTTTATCCGGGATCCGAAATTTTTTGAAAATAGTCCTTAATATCAACGGATT
>CAZBDM010000250.1:0-6562 GCA_964490675.1 uncultured Oligoflexales bacterium | reverse complement strand
AGTCTTGAGTTTAAAAGTATCGATACCAATTTCGTCACCGTCCTCAACGCGAACGGAAACGACTTCAGCAGTACTTTTTGCTCCCATAACGGTCATACACTTGGTCATATTCCTTAGGTCACCTAAAGCAGTTACGTGATCGGCGTGAATGTGAGTGTCGAGAGCTTTAACGAGACGCAACTCAAGATCGCCGAGGACTTTAAGGTACTCCTGGATACGCTCCTTAACCGGATCAATGATCAGTGCTTCACCGCCTTTACGAGAAGCGAGAATATACGTGAAGGTCGAAGAAACCGGATCAAAAAGTTGTCTAAAAATCATGGAGCCGTCCCTTTTGTTGTGGAGTCCTGTTGCGCACGCTCTGCGGTTAAACTAACAAATCTTTTACTATTGCGAAATTATATTTGCTTTTCAACAAAATTTAAATTTACTCACAAATAGACAACTTAAGAAAAATTAAATGTTTTTGACATCAGGAACAATCGTCAAAAGTTAAGGAAATCTCTTCTTTTTTACTTGCGGTTTTTGATCGAATCTTTATCTTTCAACAATCCAGGACATTCAGTTATCATCCTAATACGACCGCAACTTAAACACGAAAGGGTCCCGAATATGAACTACGGCTTCGTTATGGACAACAGGAAGTGTATAGGCTGCCACGCCTGTTCGACAGCCTGTAAGAGCGAAAATGATGTTCCGTTGGGCGTAGCAAGAACGTGGGTCAAGTACACCGAAACGGGACAATACCCCGACGCTCGTCGGAATTTTCAAGTGACGCGATGTAACCATTGCGAAAACCCACCCTGTGTTCGTATTTGTCCAGTGACAGCGATGTACCAAAGAGATGACGGGATTGTCGAGTTTGATCCAGACGTTTGCATCGGATGCAAAGCATGTATGCAAGCTTGCCCTTACGATGCGATTTACATCGACCCCAACAACAATACGGCCGCTAAATGCCACTATTGTGCTCACAGGGTCGATGTCGGGTTAGAACCGGCATGTGTTGTTGTTTGTCCCACTCACGCGATCATCTCTGGTGACATGGACGATCCAGAAAGCGAAATTTCGCGCACTCTTGCAAAACACAATGTCATGGTGCGCAAGCCAGAGCAAGGCACCGCGCCTAAAACCTTCTACATCGAAGGAAGTGCATCAGCACTCGTGCCGACCGCTGCCACTCAGACCCCTGAAACTTTCATTTGGGCTGATGTCGTCACAGAGCAAGGCTTACATGGGGATGCGCATGGGTCGACTAGCGATGTCAGTAAAAAGTCGGCATCAGGAACACCCATCAGAACTCCGAAAGCACAAGGAGCTCCAACAGGTGGCGCCATCAAACACTCAGGTAAACCTGCAGAGCAAATGGTCCAGGTTGTCTACAATCAGCAACACAAAGTGCCTTGGCATTGGCAAGTACCTGCCTACATCGTTACTAAAGACATCGCTGCTGGCATTATGATGCTTTTCGCCATATTTTTCGGTTTCGGACAGTTTGCCTTCGACAAGTCCGTTGCTGTTGGCGGTGGTCTTATTTCGATCTTCTTCACGCTTGTCACAACACTGTTTCTAATCATGGACTTAGAACGACCGGAAAGGTTCCTAAGGATTGTGTTCCGGCCGCAGTTCAAAAGTTGGCTGGTGCGCGGAGCGTTTCTTCTTATTACATTTAGTAACATCACTGGCATTTGGTGGGTGCTGGAGGTCGCAGGCTCGTGGGAAATATTGCCGGCATCGTTGGTTGAATCGGTCCGTAATCCCCTACTCATTATCAATCTTCCATTTGCCCTAGGAGCAGCGATTTACACAGCCTTTCTCTTCGCTCAAGCAGAAGGTCGTGATCTTTGGCAAAGTCCACTCCTTCCTGTCCAGATGTTTCTACGATCGATATATGCAGGAGCGGGAGGCATCTTACTTCTCAACCTATTTGTTGCGGTCCCTGCTGACATGATGAATGTCACAACCAACATCTTTATCGCAGGGCTTATCGCTGATTTACTGGTCACTTTCTTTGGTGAGTTCGGTATTTCACAACCTTCTGAAGTAGCAGCTCGCGCTGCCCATGAAATCAGCCACGGTAAATACAAAGGCAGCTTTTGGGGCGGTTATGTGGTGCTCGGACATATCGTTCCGGTCGCCTTGGTCCTGGTTGCTGACCTGCCAATCGTCGGCGCTATTGCCTTTGTGGCAAGCATGATCGGTCTATATTTGATGGAAAACGCATTTGTCATGGCTCCGCAAGAAGTGCCAAACAGCTAAAGGGAAAGGGCAGAAATCATGAGTGAACGAGTAGACAGCCGAGGATTTCTCGCACGTCTTTTGAAACTAAGTGAATCTCCAGCGCGACTTTATCGGCAAAGTGCTTCTGAGGAAAATATTGAAAACACTATGACCAACGCTGCCGGTGTCGAAATGCCGACCTACAACGACAGCAACGAATCTCCCGTTAAACTCATTCAGGTCAAACACCCAGACGGTCGCATCAGTTCCTATCCTCCACCGGAAAAATGGGATAACTGGACGGAGTGGGATGGCAAAGAATGGCCGAAAAAGGTCGCTCGTAATTATACTCTCGTACCGACGATATGCTTTAACTGCGAGAGCGCCTGTGGTCTTCTTGCATACGTTGACCGTAAGACCTTCGAAATTAGGAAGTTCGAAGGCAACCCCGTCCATCCGGGCAGCCGCGGACGCAACTGCGCAAAAGGCCCAGCCACACACAACCAAGTCTACGACCCAGAACGTATCCTCTACCCACTTAAAAGGGTTGGAAAAAGGGGTGAGGGCAAGTGGAAGCGCGTTTCGTGGGACGAAGCCCTCGATGACATTGGCAGCAAGATGCGTGAAAGTCGCAAAAAGCGTCTCGATGGGATTATGTATCACGTTGGTCGTCCAGGTGAAGACCATTACACCAACCGTTGTATCTCAGCTTGGGGAACAGATTCACACAACAGCCATACGAATATTTGTTCAGCTGGTGCTCGTACGGGATATTACTTATGGTCCGGTTTTGATCGCCCCAGTCCGGATCACGCCAACGCACGCGTCATTCTACTGATTTCGTCCCACCTGGAAACCGGCCACTACTTTAATCCTCATGCCCAAAGGATTATCGAAGGCAAGTTATCCGGCGCTAAAATCATCACTTTCGACCCTCGTTTGTCTAACACGGCTTCAAAAAGTGACGTTTGGTTACCGACTTGGCCTGGACAAGAGACTTACGTGCTTCTCGCCATTGCCAATTATTTGATTCAAAATGGTCTTTACGACAAAGAATACGTCGAGCGTTGGGTAAACTGGCGTCAATCTCTTGAATTTTTCGCAAAGTCCGACGAATCATGGGTCAAAGATGCCCTCGGAGATCTTAAGGCAAAGCTCTCTGGTGCAGGAGAGTGCGATAAGTTTGAAAACTTCGATCTAGCTTTGAAGGCAATTTACAAAGAGTACAGCTTTGAATGTGCCGCGAAGGAATCGCAAGTCCCTGAAGAACGCATCAGAGAAGCCGCTGAATATGTAGCAAACTGTGGCAACAGACTTGCCACTCATACTTGGCGCAGTGCCAGTATTGGAAACTTAGGTGGCTGGCAAGTTGCCCGCTGCCTTCTCTTCCTAAATGTTTTGACGGGAAGTATCGGAACCAAAGGCGGTACAAGTGGCAACTCGTGGAACAAGTTTGTACCCAAACCCTATAAGAAGCCGCCTGCATTTAATGCCTGGAACGAGCTACACCTGCCGCACGAGTGGCCATTTGCCCATTTTGAGATGAGCTTCCTGTTGCCTCACTTTCTTGAGGAAGGTCGAGGTGACATCGATGTTTACTTCACGAGGGTTTACAATCCGATGTGGATCAACCCAGATGGGTTTATGTGGCTCAAAGCGTTGAAAGACGAGTCCAAAATGAAACTCCACGCTGCCTTGACACCTACCTGGAACGAATCAGCTTGGTTTGCTGATTACGTTTTACCAATGGGACACAGTGGCGAAAGACACGACGTAATGAGTCAAGAAACCCACGCTGGTCAGTGGATTGGCTTCCGTCAGCCGGTTCGGCGCACGGCGATGGAGCGTATGGGCAAAAAGGTTAAGTTCACTTATGAAGCCAATCCTGGAGAAGTGTGGGAAGAGGCTGAATTTTGGGTCGAGGTCTCCGGACGCATGGATCCTGATGGCAGCCTTGGCGTACGACAGTACTTTGAAAGTGAAAAGAATCCAGGCCAATTAGTAAGTCAAGATGAATATTGGCAGTGGATCTTTGAGCACAGCGTTCCAGGTTTACCGGAAGCGGCCAAAAAAGAAGGCCTCACTGAATTGGCTTACATGCGCAAGTATGGCTGCTTTGAAGTCAAAAAGACCAATTATGTGCCATACGAAAAAGAAGTCGATGTCGATCTTTCTTCTTGTAAAGTCGAAGGGGATATCGTCAAAGACAGCTCTGGAGGGAAAGTCGGCATTAAGTTCGATGGTGACGACGTCAGAGCCGGCTTTAACACCCCGACTGGAAAACTCGAGTTCTTCTCGCAGACCATGTACGACTGGGGATGGAAAGAAAAGGAGTACTCACTTCCTTGGGTGCTGAAATCACACGTCCACCCTGACAATATCAATATCAGCAAGGGTGAAATGCTTCTCTTACCAAACTTCCGACTTCCGACGTTGATTCACACGAGAAGTGCAAACTGTAAGTGGCTCTACGAAATCAGTCACAAAAATCCCGTTTGGATGAATCCTATTGATGCCGAGCGCCTCGGTATGGTGACGGGTGATCTTGTCCGAGTTGAAACTGAGATCGGCTACTTTATTGACAAAGTGTGGATCACTGAAGGCATCAAGCCGGGCGTCGTCGCGATGAGTCATCACCTTGGTCGTTGGCGCCTTGAAGAATCCGCCGGAGTCAACCAAGGGATGTCAAACTTGGCAGAACTTGAAGAAGACGGCAAAGGTGGTCACAAGCTCAAGATTATCCACGGTGCCCGTCCCTATAAAACGGTCGACCCTGACACAGAACGCGTCTGGTGGAAAGATGTAGGGGTTCATCAGAATCTCACCCACGCCGTCCATCCCGACCCGATCAGCGGGGCCCACTGTTGGCTGCAAAAGGCGGTCAACGTTCGTAAAGCCAAGGCTGGGGAAAATTATGGTGATGTTTATGTCGACACGCACAAGTCAATGAAGGTATATCGTGAATGGGTCGATATGACACGCTCCGCTATTGATCACAGCCCGGATGGAACGAGACGACCACTATGGCTAAAAAGACCACTGAAACCTGTGGTCGAAGCTTATAAATTGCCAGAAAAACCATTTGGACGGTAACAGCTTATGAGTGAATCAACAAAGGGGATGTCTACAGATCCCCAATGTTCTCTAGCCGCTCTGGAAGGTGCCTTCGCCTTCCTCGGCAAAATGCTATTAAAGGCCCCAAAAGCTGAAGACGTCAAAATGTTTGAGAGGCTTGTGGACCAAGACTTGGCATACGAATATGCAAACGATGACGATCTGGCTAGCGATCACTTTCGCATCTTTAGCCAGGAGGTCCATCCCTACGAGAGTTACTTTCTCGAGCCTGATGGCAAGGTCGGGGGTGCGCTGAGCCACGAAGTTTTGACAATGTTTAAGACAGCAGACTTTGTCAGGGATGAAATAGACAACGAGTTAGCGGCGGATCATCTCGCCTTTGAACTTTTATTTTTGGCTTACATCTACAGCCAAGAGGCTCATGCAACCGAAATGCAAAAATCAGACATTACGGAGGAATGGCAAGATCTGGAAGCGCGTTTTAACGATCAGCATGTCATGAACTGGTTAATTCCCGTAACCGTAGCTATCGAGGCAGAACGCCACCCGCTATACAGCCGCATAGCTGCATTCATCCGGGATATTGCAGTCGACCGAGCTTCTTCCGTTTGGCAGAAAATAGGCTACCAACCTTCGCCCTTAAAGCTTGCCGCGCTCCCTAAAGAGGGTAAATTTTTAGACGACAAAGAAACTTCGTTAAAAGATATCGCCCATTTCTTTCTCAATCCTAGCTGGTGCGGCTTTTACTTGAGTAAAGGACAAATTGCTAGCATCGGTCGATCCCTAAATCTACCCACTGGCTTTGGAACAAGGAAAAACCTGCTTGAAAATCTGATCAACAGTGGACGCGATTTCGATAAACTTCAAGTCGTTCTCGAAGGAATGCGCACAACAATTGCCTATTGGCGTGATGCTTACATGACATATACAAGTCTGATGCCTTCTAAGGTGGAAGCTTGGTTGGAGCGATTAGATTTTTCTGAGCGTATCCTTGAGACCATGCATGCAGCTGGAGCCGAAATCCCCAAAACGTAAGGAGACTGCGATGAATCTTTCCCAACTTTTCGAAAACATGTGGATTGATTACATTAAGATGAATCCTGAAGCTGAGAGAATACACGGACTTCTCAAAAGGCAAGGCGAAGATGTCATCAACGATCATATAGCCCTAAGGACGATCGCCTCAGACAAGGTGGGTGTGGACGCTCTTGCAAAACTTTTCGAGCCTTTTGGTTATCAAGAAAGAGGTCAGTATCATTTTGAAGCT
>CAZBDM010000249.1:0-6571 GCA_964490675.1 uncultured Oligoflexales bacterium | reverse complement strand
CTTCCTACCATCCCCCCTCTTAAACTGCTTCTGTAAAGGTAAAGAAAGGAACCCCATGGACTTTGATAACAAAGACGGTAAAACAAACGTTGTAGACTTTGCTCACTTTAAGCAAAAAAAGAAGACTGAGGAAGATCTCGCGCGCGGCCGTAAACCACTCTATTTGAGCCACCAAGAAGGCAAACTGAAAGGCAGTCCTCACCTCAAAGGGCCAGCAAAGAATGAAGATTTTGGTGACCGCATCCTCCGCATTCGTGCAAGTCTAGAGAAAATTAACACACTCATGCATGAACTAAAGAAGATGTCGAGTAAAGATGACAAAAAAAGCCGCTCCAAGGTTCCTTCTAAGCAAGACCTTCACTAAGTTCTCATATAATATCGATTGAGACAAAGCCAGCTGGATAAAACTAGCTGGCTTTTTTAGGATTCAAGCTGGGCAATATGCGGGAGATTACGATAGAGGCCGTCTAGGTCAAGACCATATCCGACAACAAATTCCTTACTAATATCAAATCCGACGTAGTCCAGCTTATTACGCATATCGTGCACCTCAGGCTTAGAAAGAAGCGTACAAACCTTAACTGACTTTGGAGCACGCACCCTAAATGCATCAATGAGATAGTCAATTGTGCGGCCTGTGTCGATAATGTCTTCGACAAGAAGAACATTCTTTCCAACAATATCTGCCGACAGATCATGGGTGATACGCACATGGCCCGTACTCTCCGTGCCCGCGTAACTTGAAACACCGATGAATTCTATATGCACCGGCATTTTGAGCCTTCTAACAAGATCAGCCGCGAAGATAAAAGCACCTTTAAGGACGCAAATAACAGTCAAAGGGTGATCACCGAAGTCCTTATTAATCTGTGCAGCAAGTTCATCTAGGCGCGTCTGCAGTTTTTCCTCAGAAATCAATGGCTCAGATTTAAAGTTCATTTTTACTCCATCGGTGCGTGTGCCAAAACAACCTTAACTGCTTCAGTCATATCACATTTTCTTTTTTCAACAAGATCCAAGACTTTATGGTGGTCAGCATGATCACCGGTTCCCCCTGACCAATTAGTTACAAAAGAAAGGCCAGCAATCTTTACGCCGAGCTGTCTGGCGGCGATGGTTTCTTGCACTGTACTCATCCCGACAATATCGGCGCCTATGCAAGACAGCATTTTTGCTTCTGCAGGAGTTTCAAAGGAGGGCCCTAAAACACCAGCATAGACAGCTTCTTTAGCAGCAATCTTTGAAAGGTTTTGATTGAGCCAGTCTTTATCGTAAGCTTCACCCATATCGACGAAAGTGGCTCCCAAAGAATTCACCTGTTCACCTTCAAGACAATTTTTACCCGTTAGGTTAATATGATCTCTAATCAAAGCCAGACTACCTGGTTCTAACTCCTTATTGACACTCCCCGACGCATTGGTCAGACAGAGACTTTTCAAACCTAATTTTGCTAAAACTCTTATCGTGAAAACAACGTCGTGAGGACTATGTCCTTCGTACATATGAACACGACCGGTAAGAACCCAAATCGATTGACCAGCAAGTTCTGCCACCAGGAGTTCACCGCCATGCCCTTCTACAGAAGGGCATTTTTGGTGGGGAATATCGCTAAGAGATATCGAGAGATTAACCTTGAGATCATCAACAAATCCTTTAAAACCTGATCCCAAGACAACGCCACTATTAATGACAGAATCCGAAGTTTTTTGGCGAATATATTGCGCCGCCTCTTCAATATGATTGATTAAGTCTGACATCTATCCACCTTTAACTAAGCTTGTAAGCATCGCGTACTATCATCTCAGCTTCATTTAGTAAGTCTTGGTTGTTACTATGAATCACGCATAGCGGATCACCATTTTCGACAGATTCACCAAGATGTTTTAATGAAGACAATCCCACTGAATGATCGATTTCATCCGTATGCTTTCGGCGCCCGCCCCCTAGGGTTAAAATTGCAATACCAAGTTTTCTAACATCGATGACACTGATGTGAGCGGCACGATCTACTTTTACTTCATGGATAATTGAAGCGCTTAAAAGTTTGCTCTCATTATCAAGTACCGAGAGATCTCCTCCTTGAGCGTTGACGATATTTTTAAAACACTCGAAGGCCGAACCATCGTCAAGGTATTGATAGAGTTTTTTCAAAATATCTTCTTTCGAACGTTCAGGAAATGCTAGCTTGACCATCTCGCTAGCGAGATGAACGCTTAACTCTCTTGTACTTTTGGACCCCTTACCTTTCATCACTTCAACACATTCAAAAACCTCAAGAGCATTGCCTGCACAACGGCCTAGAGGCGAATCCATCGAATTTAGGCTTGTCACAACGTTAACACCGCAAGCCTCGCCGACCTCTTTTAAAGTTTGTGCAAGGTCCTCTGCTTGATCTCTCTCGGGAATGAAGGCTCCCGATCCAAACTTAACATCCATAACGAGACCACCAATACCTTCAGCAAGTTTTTTTGAAAGGATCGAAGAAGTGATCAACGGGATTGATTCAACTGTTGCAGTGACATCGCGCAAAGCATAAAGCCTTCTATCAAGAGGCGCAATATCTTGGGTCTGTCCCATAAAAACGCCTCCCCATTTGTCGATCAACTTTCTGGCTGTTTCGGCATCTACTTTGACATTCATTCCTGGAATTGATTCCAGCTTATCGAGAGTTCCGCCGGTGTGACCAAGGCCGCGACCCGAAATCATCGGAACTTTAACCCCCGATAAAACTGCGAGGGGCAGAAGAATAAGAGAGGTTTTGTCACCAATACCACCTGTGCTATGTTTGTCTACGACTTGTTCTTTAGGATATTCCCACTTAAAAACTGTACCGGAATCCCGAATCACCTCCGTAAGAACGGTGATTTCTTCTCTGTTCATGCCGTTGAGGCATACCGCCATGAGAAGAGCACTCATTTGATAATCGGCGACTTGATCTTTCAGATAAGCGTCGAAAAAATCTCTGATTTCTTGTTGATTAAGAGCTTGCTTGAGCTTTTTTTTACGAATGATTTCTTGTGGGATCAACTGCCTACGCCTTTTTTCATAACATTAAATGCAGCTAGATTAGCCCGTTGCGACTTCAGTCGCAACGGGATTTATAAGACGCAGAAAACAGGTTGATGAGATTAGTTCAATTCATCAACAATTTCACCAAGAGGTCTCACAACCTAAGCTGTATCCTGAATAGCATTCATGGAGGAGTTAACTTATGGGTAAAAGTCAGAACTGAAGCAAGAGGTTTTTCGCAAGCATCCTGATAAAAGATCTGAGCAATGTTTTGGGCGGCAATTTTGTCGACATGCTCCAAGCGTCTTCATTGGGTTATAGAAATTTTGGATCACTTGAACGTAGTTACCCGTTTGTCTAGTTTCAGCTGCAGGTAGCGGGGCCTAAAGTAGATCTCACCTTTGGTTGTTTGTTAAATTACGAACAAACCGATTACGGAAAGTCTAAATGATTGAAAAAAAAGACGAACGCAAGTGAAAGTCTGGTCTGCTGCCAGCATGTTTGACAGCAAAGTATTGGATCTCACCGCCAACGTTTTCGATAACCGCTGTCAAGCTTAAGTCGAGGTTTTCACTAGTCAGGTTAGGTATGAAACAGCTCTCGAGATCGAAAGAAGCCTTTAAAATAATCTGCGAAGAATTCAGATAAACTCTCTGATTGCTTGGTTTAGGTGGTGGCTCTATTAAAGTTTCTTGGCGGTATGCATCAAAAAGAAAAAAACCATATTGGCCTGTCAGTGAAAAGTTCCACTCACAGTACTTTTTCTTATTCTTTCCACCTAAAAACACTTCAAAACAAGTGGTTTTCCATAAATCCTTAAGGAATGACCCGCGCGCTAAATGACTATGCCCTAGTTTGAAAGTTTCTTTCTCAGGTAAGAACCATTGAAACTCAACATCCAGCATTGATTGTTTTAGTCTTACAAAACAGCAGATATGCCCAAATGCAAAGGAGTCTTCAAATGGTATAAGTCTGAAACAGACTCTATCGCTGTGTGTTTTTTGACCCTTCAATGGCTTTGCTCTGAAAGACGAAGGTAGTTCGAACCCGCTAGGACTTTTTGCAGACCTTGAACTTTTCCGACCAATTCAAATCGCATCCACTTACTCTCAACTGGAATGACTATAAAGCCATCGTAAACATTAAGACCTTCGGTAGTTTGCTTAATTTCTGAAGAGACGCTCACTTGTGAAAGCTGTTTTCGTTCGCTAAAAATCTTTAGTTTCAGATCCTCTTGCAATGAGCTACCAGAAAACTCCAACCTAAACTTAACGATTTTTCTCTGACGACTTTTGTTTAAAGTGACATTGAATTGAGAGATATTGAAATGAAGCCCTCTCGAATAAATGAAATCTCCAATCTTAAGTCCTCTTTCTCTAAAAACACCGATCGAATCATGAAATAATACAACCGGTAGCTCGTTAAGTTGATCAGAGCTCCGCTCAAATGAGGCCGGTGTTAAAAAGAGGGGTTTATCAGAGAATTTTTGATAGTCATTTAACACCTTAAAAAGTTCCTTTTGATAAGCTTCCACGCCACACCCAACTGCACGTACTGCATCAGGCGACAAAACCTTAAGGAACTTCTCAAAATCATAAATAGGAAGATGCGACATACATGACAGCTCCAACACAGTTTGAGATGCTCTTTCTTTAGCAAATTTGGCAAAGCGAATCATACGATTATACTTAGGGTAACGATCATATCGCACCCACATATCAAGTAATTTTTCATCAGCTGGAAACATTCTTAACTCAATTCCCATCACTTTATCAGCGACCGATAAGTATTGAATACTATCTTTACTGCGATCTTTAGCAGAGTGATTCAACAGATTTTCCATTGAACTAACAAAAGGAAAATATTGCTTTTCAGCTTGCCCTTCAAACCCCTGCCATTGCACCATATTTTTCGTCTGATTTGCTGTCAGTTTTTGCGATGTTGCATTGCAGTCAACCGAAGTATCTGTTTGACCTTCCTTAAGATCTATAGATATTTGACAAAATGGTTTTGCTTGCCAAGAAGAAATCTCAAAAACATAACGACCAGGAGGAAGAAACATCGACATAGGCAACTTTTTAAGAAGATAGCAAGATGGCGATAATTGCTTGATGAGATTTTCTTTCTGATCTTCAGCTAATCTTAAATCGTGGGTACCATTTTGAGCATTGAATAATTTGAAGACAAAGGGCCTATCTGAGCCAAAAAGATTCTGAGAATGATTGATCGTTATTTTTACCGGATTGATTTTTGCGAGTGTTTGACGTTGGGCAAGTTGTTCTCTCGTTTTCTGTCTAGAAATATAAAGCTTCTGTTGTTTATCAATATCAAGAAAGCTCTTCTGATCAGCCTCAACCAGCAGTCTCGTCAACTTTTCTCCTTTACTGTTTTCGAGAAACCAAAAACTTTCAATAGATCCACTTTCACCTTCAACTACGGTGGTTTGCCGAGGAATTTTTTCAATACACTGCTGCAATTCAAAAAAGCGCTCTTCGTAAGTTTTTTGAAAACCTGATTCGGGTGTTTTGCGATAAATTTCTCGGCATTTTTTCATAGCCAAGTTTCGGAAAGCGAGAGCGTCCGCTTCAAGCTGTCCGAAGAGAAGTTCAAAACCCTCGAGACCAAACGTGTCAATCGATGGGAAGTTAATTTGATAGGACTGATCAACGATCTTTTCTAGAAAGGCCCCGTAGCCTAGCATTGCAAGGACGCTTCTGCCTGCATAAAATAATCTGTAGCGATTTTTTTCAGCAGAAACTTCACTAACAACTTTTATTGAGTTTTTTTTGTTGGTTTGAAGACGAAGCTGCCAAGCTCTCTTTGACTTTTTTTCTAACTGGCGGTCACTATTTTCTGCGACCATCGATAAAGCTGGTCGATTTTTAGGAAGAAGCCAACTAATCACCTCTTTTTTGGAAGCACCCTCTTTTGAAGCGAATATGAATTTAACAAAACCCCAGCTTCTCTTTTGAGTGACACCCATATCTACAGCGATCGGGTAGTAAGGTCTTTTTTGTGGATCGAGTTTTTTCAAACTCGCGCGGAAGTGTTTTTCGACTTTTTTCCAGCGCCCTTCTTCTTGCTGAAAGACGGCAAGTACCGCAGGAAACCAATCAACTTCCGGTGGGCTCGAAGGAATTCCCGCCAACACGACCTGTATTTCGAGGTTGCCAAGCAGAATCTGATCAATAAAACCAGTAAGATGAGGAAATGTTGCGATTTCTTTTTTGCCAATTGGGGCGGAATAAACTTTTCCTTCGGGCCTGGCAGGTCGTTCAATGACCTCTTTCGAGATTGCCGGGGGCGCTTCCTTGAGTGCATTCTGCTCAGAAAGTCCGTCGATCGGGTTGGACTCGGATATGATATTTTCAGGTTTCTCGGCATTAGATGGAGTTTCGCAGCTGATCACAAAAAAGCTTGTAAAAATAGACAGCAGCACGATTAATCGGCCAAGATTGGCCTTCTGTAGATTTCGGAACATAGCGTCGGACAATGCTTTCAAGACATTTCACCTTGACAAAATTCGGTAAATATGCGAGATTCTAAGCCTAATGTAAGTAAA